>JAURIP010000039.1 GCA_030832695.1 Sediminibacterium sp.
CATCTCCCATTGACTTTACACCCGTTGTTTTTAACGCGTTGTAAGCGCGATCAATAATTGGGTCGTAGTCAGATGCAGGTATTAATTTTAATTTTAAACCAATTGTTATTGCATAAGAAAACATTGCAGTGGAAGAACTTTCATCAAAGTTTTGCGGATCATTAGGCAGGGTCATTAATTGATACCAATAGCCTGTTTCCTTATGTTGCAAAGGTGCTACATAAGAAATATAATTTTTTAACGCTTTCTCTAAAGGTTTGCGATAGCTTGACATTTTTGAAACCGTTAATAATGCATCAGCTAATGCCATGCCAATCCACCCATTTCCCCTAGCCCAAATTTGACTGCTTCTTCTAGTCACTTTATCGGCCCAACCTAGATTACTGCAACCATCATTATAATCTTCATTATCGGCATCCCATCCATGTACCCACAATCCAGTATTTTTATCAGTTAATGTTTCATTGTGTGCATCAAATTGGTGCAAAAATTCTGCAATATATTTTTCATCATTGGTCAATCGATACATTTCAAGCAAATACATACTTAACATATAAACAGTATCATCCCATAATTCATTGGTTTCAGCACGATGTGAAACTCCTCCATTAGCAGCGCGTGGAATTTTTAAATAATCTGCATAAATTTCATTGGACTTATCGAGGTATTTTTTATCTCCAGTTAATCTCGCTAAAAAAGCCATTCCATGCGCAGAAGCAACTGCATTTGGATGTTTGCCATTAGCCACATTATAGGTTGCGTCCATGGCCACTTTTACATAGTTTAAATAAATTATCTTTTCTGCTGGCGACTTAGCATTGTATAAATGAATCAAAGAATTTAAAAAAGTAGCTTGGCCCCAATCCCATTTGTATTTATCTGCTGGCATAAATACATCTCTCCCATGTTTATCTACAGCATCCACCCAAGTGGTTTGTGCAAAATTGTGCACAGGGGATAGAAATAATAGAAAAATAACTAAGGATTCTTTTAAATTAATTTTCATTTTAAATCTCTATTCATAAATGGTTAATAATCAAGCAATGAGGCGCTAAAAAACGACACTTAAAGTTAATAAGTTAGTGCTTTAATTAGCAGTCAAATTGATGAGGGGTATCGCTTATTTACGAAATCGTTTTCGCTTAGCTAAATACCACACCAAAGGCGTATTAAATTTAAAGAAAATTGTAAGAAAATAAGGGTAAAAACGGCAAATTTTAAGGTCATTTTACCCCCCAACTATTCATTTCATTGGGATTCAAGGAATTGGCTTTAATCACAAAAGCCGCTGGTTTTGCACCTGAATACAGAACGGCTTCCTGTCCTTTTTTAAGTGTTAGCAACCATTTATTGCCTTTTTTAAGCAATTGAACTGATGGCGGCCCTTCCAATTTGACATCCTGCATTAAATCAGATTGAATAATACAGGGTTCGCCCGCCAAACTTTTGATATGTATAAACTTTGTTTGACCGTTTTTTCTAAGGGCGCTCACTAAAAAAGCGCCTTCGGTCCTAAGCTGATAAAAACTTGCCTCCTGCCATTTAGTAGGCATTGCGGGAAATACATGTATAATACCACCCCAACTTTGAAGCATCATATCCAACATGGATCTTGAGGAAGCAATAGGTGATTCAAAAGTGGGATTTTCTCTTTCACTGTAAAATGTATTTTGAGTTAGGGAAGGAATCCTTGAAGGTCCTGGCGGTTTACCAAAACGAGGTAAAATTTCCAATGACCTATTCAACCAGAATAAGGCGCTATCCCCTTTTCCTAAACTAGCCCATAAACTAGCTGCACCTGAAAACTTATACATACAATTGTCTCCATCCAAACTTGTAAAATGAGTAATGGACTTTTCCATTAATGGAATGCGTGTTGGTGAATTCTCCTTGGTCATATCATATAATGGGAAAATGGTAAAAAGATGACTAAAATGTCGGTGCGAACTTGCTAATGGCTTATCCTTCCCAATCATAATACCATTTTCATTGATATTATAATCTGCCATATGCGCTATATGATCCTTCCATACAGGTAGTAAACTGTCTTTTATTTTTAACCTTTCCGCACTTGCAATTAAGGCTTTAAATCCCCAATTGGCTAATGCAATATTTAAACTTGTTTCCTTTGCATCCCCATACTCATCTGAATACGTATAAGGAATATGATATAATCCATCCTCCCCTTTAATCATTGTTCTTATATACACATTAAATGCACGACGCATCAAAGGATAAATTTTTTCGCGCAACCTTGTATCATCCATCAATCTTCTATTATGCAAGTAATACATTTGCATTAACCATGGAAGTACAATTATATTCATACCCTCCTTCACATTGTTTTTATCATTTGTTATAAACAAGGGATTGTATAAATCATCATAGCCTACTGGGTTTCGAATACCTGCACAATCATTTCTGAATTCCAAAGGAACATTGTCAATCATTTGTTGCGTATGGCGATCTAATAATTGATATAAATTATCTTCCAATGAAGTGTGATTCGTAACCCCCATAGTGAAATAAGATAATTGCACATTCAAATTCATCCAAACCAAGGGCCATGCAGTGGGTTTAAACCAGGGGCCTAATAAATCAATCACTGGTTTTCCAGGATGTGTAGCACTCGCTAATTTGTATAATTGTATCCAATAAAAACTTTCTAATCTTGCATCCGGGAAATTCACAAAACTTGCTGGATAATAAGCATGCCACCAATTGCGATGCGCTGATTCAATATTTTTAATAGATTTATTTTTTGCTGCATTAATAGTAGCCACCGCATCTATTGCTGAACCTGACATTGATTTACGATACTTACCCCATCTATTCGCCACTGTTAATAAAACAGTACGATTCCCATTACTATTTTTTTGTTCACGCCATGCGGTTGCATAATCATCTCCCATTAATAAGGGCTGTGTTACCACTTCAATATCACCTTCATTGCGCATTATAAAATTTGGGTTTTGCTGGTACACTACATTCAACTCTAAACCCATTGCACGCTTTGCAATATATCTGGCACTTTGTGCTAATTGAGGACGAAATGAAAATTTTGCAGCCGACTCATTCCCAGTTGTTTTTAAATTTACAATAATTAACTCCTCACTAGAAGGCGCAAAACATCTAAAACTTAAAGTTCCTTTTGTGGTTGTAAGCTCCCCTATAATTTCAGCATTCCATAAATCAGTTCTAATATTCACATTAGTTGCAACGCCAACAGTAGTCAATAATAATTGACCAATGGGCAAACGACTGGTTTCATAAGCACTCGGTGAAGCAGTTCTATGATCATACACATCAGTGCGTCCTATTTCAAACCTTAGGGTATTAGGTAATTGATCATCCTTAAATAAAATTGTACCAAGTAATCCATTACCCACATAGGCCCCAGCGAAATAATCTTTGGGGATGCTATTCCAAATTAAATCATGTTGTTTCAGATGCGATGCCCAATTCACATCTAATTGCAACATTGCCTTTGAACTCCCCTTTTGCGTGTGACCTGTAATATTTAAAAAACAAAATAGTAAAATAAAAATAAAAGACTTGGGTGAATATAGTTGCATCTTGGTTTTACTTTAATTCTCTTTTAGCAAATGATAAAAACAAATTCCAGTCATAAGGTAATATATCATGCTTGCCATCCCTGATATGTTGCGATACGCGACCTTGAATGGGTTCTTGGATTTTTGGCGCTTGATACGACCATTTTGTATAACCGTATAAAGCATATACTTCCGTTGATAAATAGGCTGATAAATATTCATGTGAAGGATCGGCCCATTGATCTTGAGAAGCACTACTGATATAGATTGGTCTCGGTGCGACCATGGCAACCACCATGTGTTGGTCAAATGGTAAATTCGCATCCTGATTTAAGTATTTTTTAAAATTACCTGCAGTCCATCTTGGAAATCTTTTAATAACGGCACTTAAGGTTTCTCCTTTTTTACTTTTTGAAATGGATACCCCCATCGCACCTGAACCACTAGAAATAACGCCTGCGAATCGCTGGTCTTTAGCACCTGCCCATATTGCTGCTTTCCCTAGTCGAGAATGTCCCAATACAATAACACGTTTTGCATCCACCTGTTCATCTGATTGTAAATAATCCATTGCTTTTGATAATCCCCAAGCCCATGACGCTAATCCACCCCACTCGTTTGGCAATGGTGCTACCTGATTGGGTTTATAAAATAATGGGTAGATGCCAGTAGTGAAATCTTCCCTATCGGGTGCCACCTCCCAATAATACATGGTTGCAACACCACAACCAGCCTGAATGATGCTTGCTACTGGCCAATTCAAAGAATCCCTTCCACTTTGTTTGTTATTCCCATTCAATACAGGACTTGCATGAATCATTGGATCTGGATAGATGGTTTCATTTCCATTAAAATTATATCCTAAAAAAGTAGGAAATTTTTTTAGGCCCTTAGGTAAATACATTAACAATGCAACTGATAATGTTTTATTGCTTGCATTGGTGAAAGTAATTTTAACTTGCTTTCGAATTGCATTTCCTCCAAGCGCATTATCATCTTGCTCTACAACTGCGCTGGTCATTTTAACATCTGCAGTTGGTACAAAACCATAAATTTCATTTTCAAGTAATTGTTCCAATTCCGGTCGACGTATTTTTTCCCAGTCCTTTTTTGTATTAATGATTGTTCCATTGCTTGACATTAACAATGCAGGAATATTTTTTGGAAATAAGCTATCATTTTGCGTTGCCGCCGGACTATTTTGCTGCGCATCAGCTTTAACACTAAATGAAATGAAAATTATTCCTACAAAGAGGATTGAAAAATATTTCTTCATACAGTTACGTTTAATTATTTCGTTGGCGTTAATTTTAACAGTACTACTCCATGATGTGGTACCGTTGCTTTAAAACTTTTTGTATTAGCGGCTACTTCTTTTTGCGTCCAAACATTACGCAGATTATATGAGCCAATTAATTTAAGTTTATTAAAATCTAAAGTATAATTTGCTGCATGCTCATCCTCCCACCTGAAATAGGATGCCGGTGTTTTACCAAAATCTGCCGTATTAAATATACCTACCGCATAAGCACCTAGTTCTAATTGTTTTAACCAAACTTGTACGCCTTCTTCTTCCAAAACCAATCTTGCAGATTTACCCAATGGATCCTGATTTACTTCAATCACTTCATCATTAGATAATAAATTTAAAGTGAAAGCATCTAATTGCTCAATAGGGCATCCAATCAATATTGGGCCTGCCAATAAACTAAATAAACTCACATGACTATACTGTTCATTCGGTGTTAAACGTGTTGGATGTAACTTAGCACCGGTAGTGACATTGCCTAGAATCATCATGTCAGGATCATTCCAATGACCTGGGCCACCATAAGGTCCCCATTTATCCAAGGTAAATGCAGATACATATAAACTAAGCCAACTATCTCTAATATCTGGTCCCGTACGCCAAGCTTCGGATACACGCGCCCAATCTTTAACCAAACTAAATGGTGCAGAGTTGGATAAGCTATATATAATGTCACGTCCTGACTTTTTTAAAGCCTCAGACATTCTTTCCGCAGACCCTAATTCAATTCTCCAATCATATTTTAAATAATCAACACCCCATTGTGCCATTTGAATGGCATCCTGATTTTCAAAACGATACTTACCGATATATCGAAATGATCTTTTATTATTGACAATAGAATCAGGCAATGCCCCATTTTCAAAATTGGAAGACCCTCCCCCAAATCCAGCATAACTGGTAATCCATGGTGTTGAATACAATCCTAACTTAAGTCCCTTGCTATGAATTTCGTCAATCATTCCTTTAAAGTCAGGAAATTTATTATTGGGTTGTAATGCATAATTATTTGTAGTTCTGTATCCCTGCCAACCATCATCAATATTAATATACGTCCAACCATGTTTGCTTAACCCCATATTAACCATTGCATTTGCTGAGGCAATTACTTTTTCTCTATCAATTAGTCTTGCCCATGAATTCCATCCATTCCATCCAATCGGTGGCGTTAGTGAAATAGTATCTCCAATTTTAATGGTCAATTGTTTTTGTGCAGTACCAAAACTGTTGGTAGCTTTCATCGTTACCAAATAACTGCCTTTTTTATTGATAACACCTGTAATAATTCCAGATTTTGAATCAATATTTAAACCACTGGGCAAATTATCAATTGCATAAGTAATTGGTGCTTCCCCGGTTGCTACCACTGAAAATAAAAAAGGATTTCCTGGTTTTGCGCCAAATATTTTAGGTGAATTAATTCTGGGTGATTTCGCAACTGGTGGCGTAAGAATATATCTTTCTCCATCATTCGCAATAGGTTTCGGCAACTTATTATCCAACATAGTGAATTGCGCATTTGCAATATCAGAATAATACTTTTGGGAAGATGCTTCTGTTTTTACTAAAATTCCAAAACGTTTTACGCCTGCTATATTGATGTTTATTTTTTTAGGAACATCTCCTACTTTCATTGGCCCAGATTCAAATAATATTTTCCTATCTCCTAATATATAAATATTTGTTTCCGTTGCTTTATTCGCATTATCATCGGCACCAAAGATGGCTGAAAATTGTGTTGCATTTCCATCTAATTGAAACACCATTAAACCAATTTGACTTATACCTAGTCCCCGACTGTATTTTACACCACCCAATTCAATTGCTTCACCGCTAGCACAAGTTTTCGTTGATACCCCTGGAATGCCATCTGAAAATGCAGGAATATCCAAATCATCCAACCAAATTTGCTTTGTTCCTTGTGCTTGAATAGTAATAGTTGCTACTAAAAATAATAACCCTAATAAAAATCTTTTCATAAATAATTTAATTATTTGCTTTTGTTGCCACCATTTTTAAAACATTCATATCATTCCATTCCTGCGTATGTCCAGCCATTGGCGTAAAACTTATTTTGGCATCTGACACTGGATGGGTGGTACTATCTAAAAACTTCTTAAAATAACGGGTGGATACATTGGAATATAATCCATCCATATCACCAGTCCATATCCAAATTTTACCTTGTAATTTAGGTCCCAAGCTTGCCCAGTTTTTTTCTACTACTTTTTTCAAATCATATTTCTCCCATTGTTTTGCAATTGCATGATCAATCACCCCTGTTTTGGGATCAAACATTAAGGAAGGCAAACCATCAGCTGCTTTAGGTCCAAATACTGCATTATATGCACCAAACTGTCCTCCTGAAACACG
Source organism: Sediminibacterium sp. (assembly GCA_030832695.1). The sequence goes on from JAURIP010000039.1 coordinate 7,237, forward strand.
ATAATCACCGGTCCTACTATTGGTGTTTTCATTATTAATCCAATCCTTCATAGATAAAGTTGGTTCCCCATTCGTTGTTCGGCGACCGGGTTGTAAATAACCAAACTTGTTATAAAAAATCGTACTGTCATGATAGATGTCAATTAAGCCATAATGTTCGAACTCTAATGGATCTGGACTATAAGACCAAGCACCGTCAAAAAAATCTGGATAAAATATTTGCAGTCCCATCGCAACCCATCCCCCAGTTGAAGCGCCCACTACATATCTTTTTTTAGCCGCAGGATTATAATGCACTAGCTTTTCAATAGCAGGAATTAATTCTTCTGTAAGTGCTTTCCCACAAGGGCCATTATTTTCTGAGTCAACTTGGTAAGTATCACCAAAAGGGCCTTGAGAATCTAAAAAAACATAAATCACTTGAGGTGCATCAGCTGAAAACCACCAATCTGCAAATTCCTTTCTGTTCACCAAATTATTAATAGCAGTATATCTTCCATTTAATCCAGGCGCACGATAACAAATTGGGTAATTTTTGGTGGGGTTTGTAAAATAACCTGATGGTAAAAGTATGGAAGCTTTAATTTGACGAGGGGTTCCAAAAAAATCAGTCAAATACTTACTTGTAATGGTCACCGATTTAACATGCGGATGATTGATTATACTATTTGCTGTTATTATTGATTTTAATGTAAGTGCTACATTTGCATTATTAGTCAATAAAAAGGAATCTACATCGCTGTATAAATTTCCTTCCACATTTTCATTACCATCTGTTTCATTCTGCTTATAAACCAATTGAATAAAATATTTTTGACCGATATGGCCTGCTAGTTTTTTTGCCCCATTCATTAATACATTTTTATCCCTAGTGTTGATGATTAATGGTTTTTTTGAATCCCAATCTTCTGGTGTATATCCAATAGTAACTTCTGAATTACTTCGTGGTTCTTTATCTGTTTGAGAAGTTAAATGAAACAAAAATCGACCTCCCTTTTTGAAGGAACTTTTCATCCCATCGGACACTTCTACTTTTACCTTAATATTAAAATTATCTTGCGCTGATAAATTTAGAAAAACAAAAAGTAGTAAAATTACCAGTAAGTAATTTTTATATTGTAAGGGGAATCTTTCCATTTTTATAATTAAATTATTCTTGAATTTTTATCTTTTGATTTACGGGTGTACTTTTAATTTTTTCAAGTAAGGATGTTAACTCTTTAACTTTTTCCGGATACTGCTCATATACATTATGCTGCTCATTAATATCAGTTGCTAAATTATATAACTGACCCATCGGCTCCCCTGGTTTTGGCGAAATTTCAACGGGTGCTGAAAACCCACCTGAACCAAGTTTTGTAATGAGTTTCCAATTGTCTTTTTTGATATTTAAAAATCCTTTAGAGGAAATATTGATAATTGCTGGCTGATCTTTTACAATCGTTGCTTTCCCTGTTAAAATAGGCAATATAGAATAACTGTCTGCCGTATTAAATTCGGGTGCATTGTTACCAATTAATTCAGCACAAGTAGCCATTAAATTCGCTAAAGTAGTTGGAGCATTGCTCACACTACCTGCTTTCACTTTTCCAGGATAGCGAACTATAAAAGGTACTCGATGCCCCCCTTCAAAAGCATCCCCTTTCATTCCCCTAAACGCACCTGCAGATTTATGATTAAATTCTGCTATAAAATTTTCTCTCCAATAAGGTCCATTGTCACTTGCAAATAAAACGATGGTGTTTTTGGACATCCCTAAACTATCAAGCGCTTTTAAAACTGCACCAACTGCGTCATCTACCATCATTACATAGTCGCCATATTCCCCTGCTTTTGATTTGCCTTTGTATTTATCTGTTGGCATCCATGGCGTATGTGGAGCTGGCATTGGGAAATATAAAAAGTAAGGATTTTTTGATTTTTCTTGCTTCTGTATAAACGCAATCGCCTTATTGGTAAACGTAGGTAATACATTTACAAAGTCAAATGAAGGCGACATTAATCCTGGTCTCCAAAATGGGCCAGTATAGCCTGACTCTAATTTATTACCCGGTGTAAATCCAGTAGGTAATTCTGTTAGTTGATCATTCTCCAAATAACAATAAGGAGGCATATCTAAAGATGCAGGTAAAATATATGAATAATCAAAACCCTGAGATAATGGCCCAGCAGTAGGCGCTTTATCAAAGTTGATTTGCGTAGGATTCATTTCATCTCTGATACCATACATGTTCCCCTTATTATAATTGGGATTAATGGAATCCTTAAATGCATCTTTCAAAACCCAATCTACACCCAAATGCCATTTACCAACAACGCCTGTTTGATAGGCTTTTGTTTTTAATAAATTGGCAATGGTTTGCTGTTGTGGATTGATTAAGGTTCTGCTATACCCTCTTAATACACCTATTGGAAGCCGACTACGCCAAGGATAGGATCCTGTCATAATAGAATAACGAGAAGGAGTACAAACAGAGGAAGTAGTATGTGCATCTGTAAACCGCATTCCTTGTGCAGCTAATTTGTCAATATTAGGCGTATTTATTTTGCTTTCCGGATTGTTCGCAAATACATCCCCGTATCCTAAATCATCTGCCAAAATATACACGATATTAGGGAGGGTTGATTTTACTTGTGCATTCACTTTAACAACAAACAAACAAATCATAAAAACAACAGCTACGATTTTTTGAAGCTGTTTTAAAAAATTATTTTTATTATTCATAATGATTATTTATCTGTTGCGAATTGAAATTATTTTTTTTGTAGCGTAGAAACTGGTGCATTTAAAGTTTGAACCCCCCAATTCTTATTGGGTGCAGCGCCCATATTTATTTCTAACAAACCTCCTTTAATTAAATCATCATGCATGATCCATGGCATGTTAAATGATTTTCCGTTCATCTGCGTTGACTGTATGTAAACATTATTAGGTCCATTATTTTTAGTTTGTATCGTCACTTTTTTTCCTGGGTAATACTTTGGATTTAATTGTATCGTGATTTTATCAAACAACGGACTGGTCATTTCATAAAATGGCTTTGCAGAAGTACCACCATCAGTGGAGAACAGAC
>JAURIP010000072.1 GCA_030832695.1 Sediminibacterium sp.
ATGCTGATTTTGTATCTGGTCATATTGATCTTGCAAAAAAAACAGGCGCAAAAATTGTATTTGGTCCTACTGCTGCGCCCGCTTTTGAATTTCATTCGGCTAAAGATAATGAGGAAATTAAATTAGGTAAGGTTAAGATAAGGGTATTACATACACCAGGTCACACCATGGAAAGCACTTGCTACTTGTTAATTGACGAAAACGGAAAAGAGGTTGCTTTATTTAGTGGTGATACTTTGTTTATTGGAGATGTAGGTCGTCCAGATTTGGCACAAAAAATAAAATCAGGATTAACACAGAAAATTTTAGCAGGATACTTATATGATTCCCTAAGAAATAAAATCATGCCATTGCCTAATGATATAGTAGTTTATCCAGCGCATGGGGCAGGCAGTGCCTGTGGTAAAAAAATGAGTAAGGAAACACAGGATACTTTGGGGAATCAAAAATTGACCAATTATGCATTGGCAGCTGACATGACCAAGCCAGAATTTGTAGCTGCCGTTTTGGATGGATTAGTAGCACCTCCTGGATATTTCCCATTGAATGTAATGATGAATATTCAAGGATATGATAGTATTGATAAGGTGCTAGCACGTGGACAACATGCAATGAGCCCTACTGCATTTGAAACTGCAGCCAACGAAACAGGCGCATTAATTTTAGATACCAGAGATGCGCAAACTTTTGCAAATTGCTTTATACCCAATTCAATTAATATTGGCATTGATGGCAGTTTTGCTCCTTGGGTAGGCGCAATGATACCTGATATTAAACAAGAAATTTTATTAGTGGCTGAGCCAGGTCGAGAAACAGAAATCATCACCCGACTTGCGCGTGTTGGTTATGACTTTACCATTGGATTTTTAGCAGGTGGATTTGAAGCATGGAAACAGTCGGGAAAGGAAATAGATCAAATAAAATCTATATCAGCAGATGAACTAGCCACAATTCAAAAACAAGATGCAGGTATTAATATATTAGATGTTCGTAAAGCGTCAGAATATAAGAGCGAACATGTAAAAGGCACCATCAATGCGCCACTTGACTTTATCAACGATAGTATGGCTGCAATTCAAAAAGATAAAACCTATTATGTTCATTGTGCTGGCGGTTATAGATCAATGATTTTTGTATCTATTTTAAAAGCAAGAGGATTTGATCATTTAATAGATGTGAAGGGGGGATTCAAGGAAATAAAGGAGTCTGGCCAGTTTAAGCTTACAGAATATTCCATACCCACCAGTTTATTATTATAAAGGCAGTATGAGTTTAAGGCCTTAAATAATTAATAATTTCTTACATTCATGTAAATTATTAATTATGAAAAATACATCTCGTTTAATTTGCCTATTATTTACGATGGTATTTTCTTTTCAATTTTGCTATGCGCAAACTGAAATCAAAGAACATAATATTGTAATTCAACTAAATACTGCAGATACCAGTGCATGGTCCTCCACCATAGGTAATATAAAAAATATTCAAAAGGCATGGCCTAATCATCTTCATATTGAAGTAGTGGTGCATGGCAAGGCAATTAATTTACTAGTGAAGGATAAAACATATTTCGCCAATGACATAGCTGGCTTAACCAATGAGGGCGTTGTATTTGTGGCTTGTGAAAACACCATGCGAAAGTATAAAATTGAAAAGGCAGATTTATTAATTGAAGCAAAAACGGTTCCATCGGGTGTGGTTGAAGTAATTTTGAAGCAGGAGCAAGGATGGCGTTATTTAAAAGCAGGTATTAACTAAATTTAGATGTTAAAAAAGTTTCTATACATCATTGGTTTTATTATTGTATTGGGGGGTGGCTTATATATATTTTACACATTTAACAAAAAACCTATTCCTCAAACTGTCCAACTTGATATAAGTAAAGTGGATACCACTACCTGGGTAGGTGCTTCGCAATATCAAATTCCTTTGGACACCAATCAAAATGGGCCACTCATTAGGTACGGTTATGAGTTGATTGCGCATACTGCAAAATATTTAGGACCTAAAGGAACTGTGCAACATTCAACCAACGGCATGAATTGCCAAAACTGTCATTTAGAAGCGGGTACCAAACCCTGGGGTTTGAATTATGGTGCAGTGTATGCAACCTATCCAAAATTTAGAGAACGTTCTGGATCTATTGAAACTATTTATAAAAGAATCAATGACTGTATGGAGCGCAGTTTAAATGGGAAGGCCTTAGATACAAGTTCGAAAGAAATAAAAGCTATTTATGCTTATATAAAATGGTTGGGGGAAGGGGTACCCAAAGGGGAAAAAGTAAGGGGCTCTGGCATTGAAATATTACCACTATTAACTGTACCAGCAAATCCTAAAAATGGGCTTTATGTATATACACAATACTGTCAAAAATGTCATGGCTTGAACGGAGAGGGTGTAATGAATAAGGAAGGAAATATGTATGAATATCCGCCGCTTTGGGGGGCGCACAGTTATAACGATGCAGCAGGCATCAATCAGCTTTCAAAATTAGCAGGATTCATCAAAAATAATATGCCTAATCCGGTCAACTATCATAAGCCTAATTTAACTACAGAACATGCTTGGGATGTAGCAGCTTATATTAGCTCCCATGCAAGACCCACTAAAGATAAATCCAAGGACTGGCCAGTACTTGCAACTAAGCCATTTGATTATCCATTTGGTCCTTATGCTGATACTTTTTCAGTAAGGCAACACAAATACGGTCCCTTTGAACCCATACAATTAGCAAAGTTGTCAAAAAAATAAAAGCCTTCCCGAATGAACGAGAAGGCTTTTCACTAAAGTAGTTCTTACTTATTTTTTTCTTTCAATTTCTTTATTCAACTCCTCAATATCAACGGATCTTTCCGTGTTATCTCCCAATAAATATTTTGAAAAGTAATCGGCAGTTTTCCAGAACCAATACTCATTCATATCTCCAAAGCCATGTCGTTGTGTAGGTAAAATTAACATATCAAAACGCTTATTCGCTTTAATCAATGCATTCACCACACGAATGGTATTTGCAGGATGAACATTATTGTCAATCTCACCGTGAATCAATAATAATTTTCCTTTTAAATTTTTAGCAATGTCTGGATTTTTGTCAATCATGTAAGCAAAAGTAGTATCTCCTTTATCAGAAATATTTTCTTTCACGCCATTATGTTTTTCACTCCACCATCTATTGTAAACACTATTGTCATGATTGCCTGCATTACTTACTGCAACTTTAAAAATATCTGGATAAGCAAACATAGCTGCGGTACTCATAAAGCCACCACCACTATGGCCGTGAATACCCACTTTATCACGATCAATAAAAGTAAATCGGTCAGCTAATTGTTCAACAGCTGCTTTTTTATCCGCCAATCCGTAGTCTCTTAAATTGCCATAGCCATAATTATGATACCACTTACTGCGTGCAGGATGTCCGCCTCTGTTTCCAATGGTTACCACCACAAATCCCAATTGTGCCAAACGATCAATACGATCCATTCCCTTACTAAAACTTTTATTAACAGATTCAGTTTGAGGCCCAGGATACACATATTCAATAATGGGATACTTTTTAGTGCTATCGAAATCATAAGGTTTATACATGACACCAAAAATGTCAGTAATGCCATCATCCGCTTTTACTTTAAATGTTTCTGGAAATTTATAGCCTGCTGCAAATAATGAAGTTAAATCAGCCGTTTCTAAATCCATCAATTTTTTTCCCTCTGCCGAATATAATGCGGATACTGGTGTTGCATTAACGCGAGAAGAATTATTTACGAAATAATTTTTCTTATCGTTCATACTAAAGTTATTGTCAAAATTACCAGAGTTCAATAATTGTAAACCTGTGCCATCAAAGTTGACTTTGTATAAATGCAAATAATAAGGATCTTCCTTGGTGTTGCTGTTGATATTTTCACGGCCGTTTGCTGAAAAGTAAACCACTCTTTTATCTTCATCAATGGATACCACATCTTCAATATGCCATGGTCCTTGGGTAATTTGATTTTTTACTTTACCCTCTTTGTCATGTAAATACAAATGTGCCCAGCCATCACGCTCACTCCATTCAATTATTTCTTCACCATTTTTAACCAAGCCTGGCTTTTTAATTTCAACATAAGTATTTAAACTTTCTTCAATTAATGTTTTCACAACACCCGTATTGATATTAACAACACATTGGTCAATTTTTTTCAAATCACGACTGGTGCGCGATAAATAAAGCTGATCATTAGTGCCCAACCATATATTTGGTCTATGTTCATCGTCTCTTGCATTAACATTGGCTGTTTTATTCCAAACAGCAACATCTTGATCCTTAAATAAGGATACATCTATTTCCTTATAACTAAATGCAGTCATATCAACAATCATCAAATGATCCATCGGAGCTTCTTTTTCGCCGGGCATCCAATACTTATAGGTTTCTAATGTAGGTCTTGGCTCAGCGATACTATTGATTACCCATAAATCTTTTACTTTGCGATTGTCCACTTTAGTTATTGCGATATGTTTGCTATTCTCACTCCATAAGCCATAAACAGATTTTCTTTTATTTTTATTTTTTTCTACATCTACATTGGTTTCACCACCACCACCATAGGCGCTTTCGCTATGCCAGCTATAATTTTGAATACCATCTTTAGTAATAGCGTGTTCAACAATTGTACTGTCCTCGTCATTTAAGATGGCTTTGTTGAAATTTTCTCTGTCCATATAAAACAAATTATAATTTCTTCCAAACACCACTATTTTTTCATCGGGTGAAATATTTGCCCAGCTTGGTTTGCGTTTAGACTTTTTAAATCCAACCAATTCATTGAGCTGTTCTGTTAAAAGATTATATTCAAAATAAAATGTTTTTTTAATTTTTTCCGGTTTCGCATCTTTCTTTACTACGGCATCTTTATTTATTTCGATGGTGCTTTTTACCTCAAACTGAATCCAATTTTCATCCTTGATGAATTTTAAAGAATCAATAGGCAAATGCTGCCCATCAAATGGATCCTTGATAATTTTAGTAAGTTCAGCAGCAATTCTATCTCTATTAAACATTGCTCTTTTTTCCCCCTTTACAGGGTCCACTATATTCCATTGTTTGCCTTCACTCGTTTCATACGTGTACCAAAATTTATTGGATAGTTTTAGCCAATGCGGATCAATAGACATTGAAAAAATCATTTTGTCTAATTTTTTAGGGGCGAACCTGGCGGCTAAAAAATAATTTGCCTTTTGCTGACTCATGGCCAAAAAGGGGAGGAATAGGATAATAAGTAAAATGTGTTTACGCATAGTATAAATTTGTGTTAGGAAATTAGCAAAAAAGTACTAATCTACCTACTTGAAGCACTATTTTTTTATAAAAGGTAATGGGCTAATGAAATATGTTTTAAATTAGAGAAATTGTTTTTTATGAAATATAACTTACGTTATTTCTTGATGCTTATTTTAATAGTCAATGGCTTTATTTTGAATGCGCAAGTAGCTAATTTGGATACAAAATCATCCTACCAAGATGCTACTCGAAATGAACGTATTGCAAAAACATTTCCTTTAATAGAACAATTATATAAAGATTACGCACTTCAGTACCATTTTCCTGGTTATGCCTTTGGTATTGTGGTAGATGGACAATTGGTATTTAAAGGAAATGGCGGCTATGCCAATTTGGAAGAAAAAATACCAGCTTCCTCTGCTTCCATGTTCCGTATTGCTTCCATGTCAAAAAGTTTTACCGCTTTAGCTATTTTAAAATTAAGAGATGAAGGAAAGCTACAATTGGACGATGCGGTTGAAAAATATATACCCGCGTTAAAAGGGCAAGGACTTACTAAAGATGCACCATTGATGACTATTCGACATTTGATGACACATAGCGCAGGTTTTCCTGAAGATAATCCTTGGGGGGATCGACAACTGGAGGATACAGAAGAAGAATTAAATATATTAATCAAAAATCAATTGTCTTTATCGAATACTGCAGGCTTGGAATATGAGTATAGTAATTTGGGATTTGCGATGCTAGGTTATATTATTCATAAAGTATCAGGGATGACGTATGATACCTATATTGCTAAAAATATTTTAGCACCTTTATCAATGCAGGGTACAAGTTTTGAATACACAGATGTTCCTAAAAATGTATTTGCGAATGGATATCGTTATATTAATGACCAATGGCGTAAGGAACAACCATTAAAAAATGGCATTTATGGTGCGATGGGCGGCATGATTACTTCTATTGATATGTTTAGTAAATATGTTGCATTACATGAGGATGCCTGGCCTGCGAGAGATGACGCGCAAACCTTTCCCATTAAAAGGAGCAGCCTTAGAGAGATGCACCAACCCGCATTTTTTATTGGATTAAATCCAAATACAATTTTTCCGAGCGGGAAAAAAATAGCGACGACAAGTAGCTATAGCTATGGATTGAATTGGACGATAGATGCAGAAAAGAAAAAGAGTGTTGGGCATAGTGGCGGCTTGCCTGGATTTGGATCCAATTGGCGCTTTTTACCTGATTTTGGTATTGGCATTATATTATTTGCGAATGTAACTTATGCACCCACCTCAAGAATTAATCTTATTGTATTAGATACTCTTATTCAATTAGCACAATTAAAACCAAGGCTTGTTAAGGTTTCCAATATCTTAATTGAAAGACAAACACAATTGGCAAAAATTATTACGAATTGGGATCAATCAACCCCAATATTTGCCGAAAACTTTTTTGATGATTATCCTATTGAAGATTTAAAAAAATCAGCGGATGCTATTTTTAAAAAAATGGGCAATATCATTAAAGTGAATACGATGATTCCCGAAAATCAATTAAGAGGCTATTGTATCATTGATTGTGAAAAAGGGAAACTAAAATTAAGCTTTACCTTGACCCCTGAAAATCCTACATTAATTCAAGAATATCACTTAACAATCGAAAATTAATGATGTTGGTTATTCATAAATATTCAATTTCCCAAGATGGAGATAAAAAATCAGGAATGGAGTATTAAAAATCAGCGTACGCTTTAGCCATCATTAAAATAGTTTCATTCCGATTAACGATTTTTAAGTATTCTTTTGCAGCTGATATTTTTTTCCATGTTGGGTCCTTCTTAAATGCATCCCAATGTGCATTACGGTCATCCATATCATTGAAGCTGGTCATATAAATTAAATTAGGGGTCCTAGCGCCAACCAAGGCTTTTGAATAAAATACTGCATTAAAATTTAAGCGTTTGAATATTTCAATTTCCTGACCTTCATTAAACATATTAACTTTTCTTAAGTGCATTTCCTCAGTAGGACTTTCATAACTACGATACTCAAAAACGCGATTACTTGATTTTACTAAATCAGATGCTTTTTCAAATTGTGGTTGTAGTTTAAACGC
>JAURIP010000263.1 GCA_030832695.1 Sediminibacterium sp.
AATTGCTTTCCAATATTTCGGTAGTGATCAAAAAAACTTCAGTAGGAACAAGCACAGATGCGAAAGGAAGTTTTAAAATCAATGCAGCTATTGGAGATGAAATCCTTTTCACAGCAACAGGACGTGAGGATTACACCATGAAAGTGGATGCAAAGAACGAATATATAATTGTACTTAAGTCTAAAACAGCTGAGCTTAACGAGGTAGTTGTCGTAGGTTTTGGACGCCAAAGAAAAGTAAACTTAGTGGGCGCCGTTTCACAAGTAAATGTGGATGAAAAATTAACGAGTCGTGCATTACCCAATGTTTCCGCTGCATTATCTGGGTTAGTTCCTGGTTTACAAGCAATTCAGTCATCAGGTATGGCGGGTAATAACGAAGCAAGTTTAATTATCAGAGGTTTGGGTACGGTTAACAATGCGAGCCCATTGATTGTGGTGGATGGAATGCCCGATGTCGACATCAATAGAGTTAATATCAATGATGTTGAAACTATATCAGTATTAAAAGATGCCACATCGGCTTCTGTATATGGATCAAGGGCTGCGAATGGTGTTATTCTTATTACCACACGTAGTGGAAAAGGCGCTAAAAAAACTTCATTAAACTTCACAAGTAATAATTCAGTCGTAGCGCCTACGAAAGGATTGGATTTTATGAATGATTATTCTAGGGCCTTGACATTGCAACAGCAAAGGACCGCAGTTAATACATTACAAGGAAACCAACTTTTCAAATTAGGAACTGTGGATGAATGGATGGCAAAAAGCATGATTGATCCGCTTAGATTTCCTAATACGGATATTTGGGACATCATATTAAGACCAGGCATGTTTAATAACTATAACCTTTCTGCAACTGGTGGTGGTGAAAATTCAAATTTTTATATTTCAGCAGGTTTAAAAGATGAAAAAGGCTTACAAATAAATAATGACTACAAACAATATAATGCGCGTTTCAATTTTGATGCGAAGGTCAAAAATAATATGAATGTTGGATTTCGTTTTAACGGAAACTGGTCAAATTTCAGGTATGGATTATCAGAAGGATTTAACGATCCGGATGCATCTAATACCGCTGGGAATGATATGCAATATGCCATTTCCGGTATATTACCTTACGATCCAAAAACAGGATATTATGGTGGTGTAATGGCCTATGGTGAAGATCCGCAAGCGTATAATCCTTACACATTATACATCAACAATCCATCTCAAAATAATAGACAAGAGGTGAATACGCAAATGTTTTATGACTGGGCACCTATTAAAGGATTAACTGCAAGAATAGATTATGCATTGAATTACTATAACCAATTTTCTTGGAGTGCACCTATGCCAAATCAAGCATATAATTTTCAAACAGCATCATTTGGAAGTAGAACCTATGTTGGAAATAATGCTGGAATTTCCAATTCAACAAGCACTGGTTATAAAACGATGTTAAATGGTCGTTTAAATTATGCGACTAAGATTGGCACCAATCATGACATTGCTGCATTGTTTGTATATAGTGAAGAGTATTGGTATGGCCGTTCTCAAGGAAGCGGAAGAAACGACCGATTACATCCAAGTTTAACGGAGATTAATGCCGCACTTACAGATATTCAATCAACAAGTGGTACTTCATATGCTGAAGGATTACAATCTTACATTGGCCGTTTTAATTACACAGGGTACAATAAATATTTATTAGAAGCGAATGTTCGGGTGGATGGATCTTCTAAGTTCCTTCCTGAAAGTCGCTTTGGATTTTTTCCATCCGTTGCATTGGGTTGGAAATTTACGGAAGAAGATTTTCTTCAAAAATATACCAACAAGTTTCTTACCAATGGTAAGCTAAGAGCTTCTTATGGAAGCTTAGGTAACAATAGTGGTGTAGGTAGATATGAGCAACAAGAAACACTTTCAAATTTGAATTATGTCACTGGAACAGCAGTTCAAAAAGGTTTCGCTAACAGTAAAATGATCAACGAAGATCTTACTTGGGAAGCCACTACTGTTTTAAATATTGGACTTGATCTTGCGTTTGTGCAAAATCGTTTAACAGCGGCGATTGATTTTTATGATCGTTTAACAACAGGAATGAATAGGCCTTCGGAATTTTCAACATTCTTAACGTATGCCTACAATCCGCCGCCAAGAACTAATATTGGAAATTTACGAAACAGGGGTATTGAAATGGATTTGACATGGAAAGATAGAATTGGAAAATTACAGTACTCATTTAATTTTAATGGTGCTTATAATAACACAAACCTTGAAAGTTGGAACACTTTATTATTAAGAGGAAATGTATTCCTTAATATGCCTTATCAGTTTGTATATTCTTATGTAGATAAAGGAATCGCACAATCATGGTCTGATGTTTATAGTAACACGCCACAAGGTATTGCGCCTGGAGATTTAATTACTATGGATTTAAATGGAGATGGAAGAATTACCGCAGACGATAGAAAAGCGTATGCCAATTTGCAAAATGAAAGACCCACCACTACTTTTTCATTTAACACCTTCCTTGCATACAAAGCTTTAGATTTTACAATATTCTTACAAGGATCAACGGGCAGAAAAGATTATTGGCAAACCATCTACAATAACACCAATTTCCCAACTGCCAGATATGCGGCATCATGGGAACATTGGACGAATCCATGGTCATGGGATAATAGAGGAGGGCTTTGGCCAAGATTGGGTGGTAGTGGAAATAATAGAAATAGTACAACGTTTTGGTTGGATGACATGAGCTACGTACGTGTAAAAAATATACAACTTGGTTATACAGTGCCTTCTAAATTATTGACAAGAATGGGGGTAACGAAGTTGAGAATTGTAGGCTCTGCCGAAAATATTGGGACCCTTACTTCCTTTAGGGGATTGGATCCTGAAAAGTTAGGGGATGACAACAATGTGTATCCAATAAATAAATCTTATTCATTGGCCATTAACTTAAGTTTCTAAAATATTATTATGATGAAAATTCTAACTAATACGACAAAAATAACAATGGCAATCCTGTTAATGGGAGTGCTTATTTTACCAACTTCATGTAAAAAGGAGTTACT
>JAURIP010000017.1 GCA_030832695.1 Sediminibacterium sp.
CAGAAACAATAAAAGTGTTGGAACTTATCCAAACAATTAAAACAAAGTAAATGAAACAAACTACTATTGGAAAATATCGCTGGACCATTTGTGCGTTATTGTTTTTTGCAACAACTGTGAATTATTTAGATCGTCAAGTGTTGAGTTTATTAAAGCCCACCTTGGAGCGTGAATTTGATTGGAGCAATAGTGATTACGCAAACATAGCTTCGGTATTTCAATTTAGTTACGCGATCAGTTTATTATTTGCTGGGCGTATTGTTGATAAATTAGGTACCAAAGCAGGCTATGCTTGGGCGATCATTATATGGTCATTAGCTGCAATTTTACATGCTTATGCGGTGCCAGCGGGTATGATGGTAGCAACCGTTTTAGGTTGGGTAGGAATTACTGCAGTTCCAATTTCAATTGCAGGTTTTATGTTATCAAGGGCCTTGTTAGGTTTCGGAGAAGCGGGTAATTTTCCAGCAGCCATTAAAGCAACAGCCGAGTATTTTCCCAAAAAAGAAAGAGCATTTGCTACAGGTATATTTAATTCAGGTACGAATGTAGGTGCCATATTAGCACCACTATCTGTTCCATGGATCGTAACCACTTGGGGTTGGGAGGAAGCATTTTTTATCATTGGGGCTATTGGATTCTTGTGGTTAATTTTTTGGATTATCTATTATGATAAGCCCGCAGAGCAAAAAAGATTATCTGCAGATGAGCTGGAATACATCACTGATCATACTGAAGTTGAGGATACTGTGGTAGATGGAAAAGTGACCAATCGAATTTCATGGGCTACATTAATGGGTTATAAACAAACCTGGGCTTTTGCTATTGGTAAGTTTATGACAGATGGGGTTTGGTGGTTTTTCTTATTTTGGTTACCAGGGTATTTAAAAGACCAGTATAGTATGGAAGGCACTGCAATTATCATCCCGTTAACGGTATTGTATAGTATGACGATGGTAGGTAGTATTGGTGGCGGTTATTTCCCTACTTATTTTATCAATAAAGGGATGAAACCTTATGATGGTCGTATGAAAGCCATGTTGATGATTGCATTTATTCCTTTGGTGGTTTTAGCGGTACAACCTTTGGGTTATTTGAGTTATTGGGTACCCGTTATTTTTATAGGTATTGGCGCGTCAGCGCATCAGGCATGGTCAGCAAATATTTACACCACTGTATCTGATATGTTTCCAAAACGATCCATTGCAACAGTCGTAGGTATTGGAGGAATGGCTGGTGGATTAGGTGGCGTTGTGGTTTCAAAAGTAGGCGGTTGGTTATTTGATAGCTACAAATTGAAAGCGGTCAATGCGACTTGGTCAAGTGCCACAAATACGGGCTTTTCAGATTATTTAAACAAAGTAGTTTCGCTCAACGTTACCGATAAAAAAGGGATATTGGTAAATGTGGCACAAAAAGATTGGTCAAATTTAACCAAAGATATTCAAGCAAAATTACAAGCGGTGGATCCTTCACAATATGAGTTGTTTATTCATATTCAAAAGGAAGCAGTTCGTGGTTCATTAACGACTGCCTATGCAATGATGTTTGCTTTTTGTGCAGTGGCATATTTAATTGCATGGAGCATTATGAAATCATTGGTTCCAAAAGAAAAAATTATCAACTTGTAATTAGTTAATATAGATGCTTCAATTTTTTGAACAAGCAAAAAAGCATTTAGAAAATGACGCCATCATTCATGATGGCGTCATTTATAAGTATGAGCAACTAATAGCTACTTCCCAAAAATTTGCCGGAATACTCTTAAATGAGTCATCTGATTTAAATCAGGCTAGGGTATCTTTTATGGTACCCCCGGGCTTTGATTATGTAAAAACATTGTGGGCGATTTGGATCGCAGGAGGCGTTGCAGTTCCTCTATGTATCTCCCATCCACTTCCTTCCTTGGAGTATGTGTTGGACGATACCCAATCATCTATTTTAGTTATTTCAAATGAATTCAAAGAAGTTTTAGCGCCTTATTTACAAAAAGCTAATATTAGCGTCATTGTCATTGAGGATGTAAATGAGGAACGAACTACATTTCCAGCATCATTACCTGATATAGAAAAGCAACGAAACGCATTAATTTTATATACAAGTGGTACCACCAATAAACCCAAAGGGGTAGTCACCACGCATATAAATATAGAAGCTCAAATAAATACATTAATTAATGCCTGGGAATGGTCGTCCAATGATCGAATCACCTGTGTATTGCCTTTGCATCATGTGCATGGGATTATAAATGTGGTTGGATGTTCTCTATGGGCAGGCGCTACCTGTTATTTCACTACTGGTTTTTCACCAAAGCTAATTTTTGATTTAATTGAACAAGGAAAGTTAAATGTATTCATGGCGGTGCCTACCATTTACTATAAAATTATAGCCTATTTTGAAACATTGACTATCGAGGAACAAAATTTATTGCGTGCATGCATGAAAAAGTTTAGGCTAATGGTATGTGGATCAGCAGCGCTGCCGGTTAGTGTGATGAATAAGTGGGCGCAAATTAGTGGCCATCTATTATTAGAAAGATATGGGATGACAGAACTTGGGATGGCAATTAGCAACCCATATCATGGCGATAGAAAGGCGGGATATGTTGGCATTCCCTTGCCCGGTGTTGAAATAAAACTAGCAGACGAACACTTTGTTCAAGTTGAAGATCAAATGCCAGGGGAGATATTGGTAAAAGGAGCTAATGTTTTTAAAGAGTATTGGCAACGTCCGGAAGCTACCCAAGCTGCTTTCACAAATGATGGCTGGTTCAAAACCGGAGACGTTGCTGTGATTGAAAATGGTTATTATAGAATTATGGGTCGACAATCTGTAGATATTATTAAGTCAGGTGGATATAAAATATCAGCATTAGAAATAGAAGAGGTTTTAAGAACCAATGAAATGATTCAAGATTGTGCAGTTGTTGGTATTGATGACGAGGAATGGGGGGAGTTAATAGTGGCAGCCATTGTTTTGAAACCGGATTTCATCAATGACTTTAAAGATAAAAAAGTATCTGATTGGATTGTAAATTATATAGCTTCTTATAAAAAACCAAGAAGATATTTGGTATTAAATGATTTGCCTCGCAATGCAATGGGTAAAGTAGTAAAGAATGATATCAAAAAAATGTTTGTTTAAAAACGATTCTCCATTATGAAAAATTTTATTAAGCCATTTTGTTTTATTTTATTTATTATAGCGCAGTTCCAATTGTTTGCACAAAAGCAAAATGGGGATGGAGCCAACTTAATTAAAAGGTATAAAAATGATCTTTTCACTAATATTGATTCTTTGATAGATATTCCTTATGGAGAAGCCATTAATTTAAAAGGGGAAAAAGAAAAATTATTATTAAATGTATTTTCGCCTCCAGCATCAGATACAGTTAAAAAAAGACCGCTGGTTATTTTTATACATGGGGGTGGTTTTAGAAATAACAATAAGTCAAGTTCGATAAGTAATAAGTTAGGAATCAGGTTAGGGAAAAAGGGTTTTGTGGTGGCCTCTATTGACTATCGTTTAGGTATTGCAAAAACAAATACAAATAAGGATTATCATGAAGCCATGTATAGGGCGCAACAGGATGCGCGCGCGGCAGTTCGGTTTTTCAGAAAAAACGCATCAAAATACGGGATAGATGAAAATCAAATATTTTTAGCAGGAAGTTCTGCTGGGTCTATGACTGCATTATCGGTTGCCTATATGGATCAAGCCGAAGTTCCTTCAGATATTGATCAATCAATTTGGGGGAATTTGGAAGGCAATGGGGGTAGTGAAGGGTATTCCTCTAAAGTACAAGGGGTATTTAATTTATGGGGATCCATGATTGATTATAAATGGATAAAAAAAGGGGATGCTCCTTTATATAATGCAGCGGGGCTTGCTGATTTAACAGTGCCTTATGACAGTTCCTATGATTACCATAGTTTCAAATATGGGCCATCTATCCTTTATCAACATTGTTTGCGATTAGGTATTCCAACAGCATGGCGCCCTTTTTATAATGCAGGCCATACATTAAATAATATTCCTGGTCAAGGAAATGTGGGAGATAGTAAGTTGCGCCAGGACACACTATTATTATCGATGGAACATTGGTTATTTACCCAATTAAAACGAAATGTAGTAAATAATAATACGATTAGTGGCCCCTGGAAATATGATATTGATTTCGCGAAATTTGATAGTTTAAACAAAGTGGAGAAGCATTCGGATACCGCATTGTTATTTTTTGGAAGTTCTTATATACGCATGTGGGAAAACATTCGAAATGATATTTCGTACAATGATATTATTCATCGTGGTTTTGGAGGTTGTAATTTAAGAGATGTTGCTTATTACATTAATCGGATTTTAGCTTCACATCATCCCAGAGGAATCTTTTTTTATGTGGGAAATGATATCGTTGATGCTAACAATGATAAAGATCCGGAACAGGTTTTCGAATTGTATAAATTTATAGTGCAAGAGATTCGTGTTCAACAACCACTTATTCCAATTACTTGGCTCAAAATTTCACCCAGTGAAAAGCGCTGGAAAGTTTGGGACAAAGTACAACAGGCGAATTCATTGATTGAAACCTATTGCAATACACAAGCTAATTTATATACCATCCGTTTTCAGGATCATTTTTTAGGTGCCGATGGATTACCCATAAAAAGCTTGTATAAGGACGATAAGCTGCATTATAATGAGCAAGGGTATAAGGTATGGGGAAATGCAATTAAATCAGAAGTAAAGCTAACTATTAATAAAAATAAAACGCATTAAACATGAAAATATATGGAGTCGCTATTTTAGCAGCATGTTACTTAGTAGGTCAATTTATTGGTGATTGGTTTGGTCGCGTATTTGAGATGAGTGGTAATTTAGGCGGTGTTGGATTTGCTATGATATTATTGATTTTATTGAATGATTATTTAAATAAAAAAAAGTTACTTGTACCTGAAACTGAACAAGGGATTTTATTTTGGAGTAGCATGTATATCCCTGTCATCGTTGCCATGTCTGCTACCCAAAATGTGAAGGCTGCTTTAACTGGAGGTTGGGTTGCTTTAATCGTAGCAATTACTGCTACGTCGGTTTGTTTTCTACTTATTCCTTTCATCGCTAAAATAAATCGAATAAAAAATTAAGTATGCAAAACATCATTAATATTTTAGATAAAAATGGACTAATATTCGCATTCCTTGTAGTAGGGGTAATTATGTACCTATCTTTTTTTATTGGCAAAAAAGTTACAAATAATAAAATTCCTGCTGCTGCTATTGCCATTAGCTTTGGTTTATTAATTGCATATTTTGGAAAAGGGGAAAAAGGAATTGCATCAATACCTGCATTTTCTGGAATGGCATTATTAGGGGGCTCAATGTTACGTGACTTTTCGATTGTATCCACTGCGATGGGAGCTAGTTTTTCCGAAATTAAAAAAGCAGGATTGGCAGGTGTCATTAGTATTGTTTTAGGTATTGTTATTGCATTTTTTGTAGGGGGTATTATTGCCTATTTTATGGGATTCACTGATGCAAAATCATTAACTACTATTGGGGCAGGGGCCTGTACTTTTATTGTGGGGCCAGTCACTGGTGCAGCTGTTGGAGCCAGTTCGGAAGTGATAGCAATAAGTATTGCCATTGGTGTTATTAAATCGGTTTTTGTTACCATTGCAACACCTATCATAGCTAGTAAAATTCAATTAAATAATCCACATACAGCCATGGTTTATGGAGGTATGTTGTCAACGACGAGTGGGGTTTCTGCTGGGCTTGCTGCTACCGATATGAAATTGGTTCCTTATGGTGCATTAACAGCAACATTTAGCACTGGAATGGGATGTTTACTATGTCCTTCCATACTTTATTATATTGTTCAACAATTTATTTAACCTTACAAAATATATCTTTAAAATACTAAAAATTATAATTAAATTTAAATACTTAAAATTTGGCCCTCTTTAGTTAATTCAAAAAAACACAAATCAAATAATCATATAAATAAAACTAATAAATTCATAATTATGGAAAACAATCGACGAAATTTTATCAAACAAACAGCTAAGGCTGCAGCTGTTACCTATGCCACTACTTTAGGATTTAGTGCTAAAAGTTATGCAAATATCTTAGGCGCCAATGATCGCGTAAGATTAGGGGTAGTAGGCTATTCTGATCGTTTCAGACAAGCCCATTTACCAAGTTTCTTAAATCATTACAAGGAATTAAATTTTGATATTGTTGCAGTTTCTGATCTTTGGAAAGTACGAAGAGAGGAAGGATCTGCCTTTTTAGAAAAAACAATGGGACATGGTGTACGCGCTGCACGTAATAATGATGAGTTATATGCAGGTAAGGATATTGATGGTGTGTTTATAAGCACTGCCGATTTTCAACATGCAATACATGCAACTGAAGCGGTTAAAGCAGGTATGGATGTATACTGTGAAAAGCCATTTGCAGAAACCATGGAGGACAACCGAAATGCATTTAAAGTAATCAAAGCATCTGATCGTATTGTTCAAATTGGATCTCAGCGTCGTAGTGGTTCAAACTATAAAGCAGCAGCTGACTTTATTCAACAAGGAAAATTTGGGCCTATCACGATGGTTGAATTAACTTGGAATGTAAATCAGCCAGGTCGTTGGAGAAGACCAGATTTAGTGGCAAAGTGTAAAGAAGAGGATTTGGATTGGAAAAGATTTTTATTAAATCGCCCCTATGAAAATTTTGATCCTAGAAAATATTTAGAATATCGTTTATTCTGGCCTTATTCATCAGGTATGCCAGGGCAATGGATGAGCCATCAAATTGATACAGTAAACTGGTTCAGTGAATTACCACATCCTCGTAGCGTAACGGCGAATGGTGGCATTTATGCATGGAAAGATGGTCGTCGTAACTGGGATACCACTACAGCAGTATTTGATTACGGGCCTTTAGATGATATGAGCAAAGGATTCCAAGTAGTATTTATGTCGCGTATGCACAATGGAGATGATAATGCTTCAGAAATGTATTATTCTAATGGTGGTGAATTAAACTTGGTGAATAATAAGGTTTCTCCAAAAGGTGGATTGAGTAAAAGATTTGCAGATGCAATGAATATGCAAGCTAATTTATTACCTGAATTCAGTTTAACAGATAAGGAAATAAAAGTTTCATCCGCTGCAAATACCGGAGGTGATCCATTAACATCAGCACACGTTCGTAATTGGATGGAATGTATTCGTTCCAGAAAACAACCCAATGCCCCAGTGGAAGCAGGCTACCAACATTCTATTGCTACAATCATGGCGAACGCTGCTTGTAGAACAGGTGCAAAAGTTACTTTTGACCAAAAATCACAAGAGGTGATGGTGAATGGCAAACCATTTAAATATTAATCAAATACAACACTGTTCATTTTGATTAAATAAAAATCGTTTTTTACTAAAATGCCCCCCGATAACTCGAGGGGCATTTTTATTAGCTGGGTTAGTGTAAGTAGGTCTTAAAATTAAAAAATGAGGGAGTTGTAAATTTAGATTTTATACATTTTTTCGTAATATTCTTCTGCCATTCTATTACTGTCAAATTGGAAGCGAACATCATTCATTCCATTTTGTGTAATTTGACGCCAGGTTTCTTTATTGTCATAATACATAGGAACAATTTGTTCTTCTAATATTTTATACATTTCATCTAAATCGTAGTCGTCTTGTTGTTGTGTGGACATGTTATCGTAATCGGCTTTTGGAACCACAAAGCCATTATTACCATGATTTATAAATTCAGGTATCCATCCATCATCTGTTGAAAAATTCACAGCGCCATTCATCGCAGCGGTCATTCCGCTAGTACCCGAAGCTTCTCTTGGAACGCGTGGATTATTTAACCAAACATCAGATGCTTGTTTCATTCTTTTACTTAAGCCTAATTCGTATCCAATTAATACAGCAACATTATTATAGTTTTTGCTTAAATGAACTAGGTTATTGAACTGCGAAATAGCGGGGTAGTCCACCGGATACGGCTTGCCTGCAAATATAATTTGAACTGGATATTTTTTATTGGATAGTAATTTTTCAAAACGATCCATGTCCCATGATAAAAAGTCGGCACGTTTGTATCCTGCAAATCTTCTTGCCCAAACAATTGTCAATACATTTGGGTCAAATACTTTACCGGTTTGATCGGCAACAATTTCAAATGCTCTTTTTTTCAAATACATTTTACGGTCATCAAATCCAACAGTATCATTACTTTCCGCAAAACGATATAATTGTTTGTCCGCCCAATAACGCCAGTTTTGCGCATTGGTTACATGGGTAATAGGGCAGATGCCTTCATATTTTCCCCACAACGCTCTGCTCACATGTCCGTGTAATTCAGAAACCCCATTTGCTTTTCGGGCAAACCTTAGTGCAGCCAAAGAATGATTAAATTGATCATCATCTATACCTGTTAATTTCCTTACTTCATCCAAACTTAAGCCGCAGAAATAACCCATCTTATGACATAGGTAAATGTCGTGTTTTTCATTACCTGCTTCCTCGGGTGTATGGGTGGTAAATACCAGTCTCTTTTTAACCTCGTCTAATGACTTGTATTTATTTAATAAATAAAAGGCAGCTGAAAATCCATGTGCTTCATTTAAATGATATACTTCAGGATTAAAATTTAATTCGTCTATCAATTTAGCCCCGCCAACGCCTAGCAAAATAAATTGAGCAACTTTGGTTGCGACATTGGCGTCATATAAGCGGTGTGTAATTGTTTGAGATACATAATCGTTCTCTGGTAAATCAGTACTTAATAAAAATAAAGGCGCGCTACAAAAAGTATTGGGTGCCAAATAATACACTTTTACCCAGACAGGGTGGTCGTGAATCAAAATCTGGTATTTAATACCGGTGTCTTCTAAAAAGCTATACATTTTCTCCATGAAGGTGACCTGCAATGTTTGGTCTTGGTTTCTTGCTTGGTCATAATAACCATACTTCCATAATATACCAACCCCAATCAAATTTTGGTTTAATTCAAATGCACTTCTTAAATGAGAACCCGCTAAAAAGCCCAAACCGCCGCTGTAAATTTTCAAAGGCTGATGAATTGCAAATTCCATAGAAAAATAAGCCGCCTTCTTCTTAAACTGTTCATTTATCTCATATGGCACCTGATAGTTTCTAAAACTCATAAATCTGGGTTTGATTATATGCCTGCAATATAATGGTATTTAGTTAAAATGTATATTTTACACATTAAACTGTGGAAAAGATGACTTTAATGACCAAAAATGTGGATTATTTCTTCTTATTCCGTTTCCTTTTTTTGTCGTAACTGTCATTGAAATAGCAGGTCATGTTGCGGTGATTTCCACAATTGCCCTCTTCCTTAATGGCGATTACATTTCCTGTAATGGTGAAGTGTATGATACAAGGGTCTCCTTTTTCAGTGTAGGTCGCCTTGTTTTTTGTAAAGTTTAATAGTCCTTTTAATTCACCTACGCAGTCGCCATTTTGTTTTTCAAAATGTAAAAAAAACTGGTATTTATTAGGTGTAGATAAATCTCGAATTGAAATGAAATTTTTACTATCTCTTGCATAGTCCCCACTATAGGTATTCAAGGTGGGCAATGTATCAATCGGATTGATGATGATACTTGAGTTTGGTTTTTTATTACTATCAAAAAAGATGAGTTTGAAAATACTATCGGAATAAGCCCATCCCTTTTTTTCATAACTAGCTGCATTATCTTCTCCTATTTTATTTTCAGCGACTAAAAATGTGGGTTCCTTGTTAATGGTTAAGCTTTTACCATACATCCTTGAGTTTTTTTGCTGCTCATCAAACGCTGCAACAACTTTATAGCCTAGGTATTTATTTTTTTTACTAAAAACAACCACTGCGATTTCTTGTTTTGTGGGATGTTGCACATTTAATAATAAATAGTATTCTTCCTCTTTTTCAATTTTTACAATAGGGTGTAAAATTGCTTTTTTATCCTTGGTGGCAATAATTTGTTCTACAATGGAGTCCGGTATAAATTGCACCAATGCTTTGCGACCTATTTGAACGGTATCTGTAAATTTTTTAAGGTTGGTGTCTGAAATAGTCAATGGAAGCGTTGCAAGTTTAAATGCTTGATTAAAATCATTAATTTTTAAGGGGGTATTGCCTGTCAAATCGGTTTTTTTTTCACCGCAAGAAAATAGCAATACTATACAAAAAATAAAGGTCCCTTTACGCATTTAGTAAATTTTCACTAAAATAGGCTTTCATATGCAGTTCTACAAGGGATTTATGATTAAATTTAGGGTATCTTATGTCTAACAAATCACTCGATACTTTACATGAATCAGTCCCCGTTCAAAATAAACGCGGCTGGCGTAAATTTCTTGCCTTTATAGGTCCAGCCTATTTGGTAAGTGTGGGTTATATGGATCCAGGCAATTGGGCCACAGATTTACAAGGGGGTGCAGCTTTTGGTTATCAGCTTATTTGGATTTTGCTTTTAAGTAATATTATGGCGATTCTTTTACAAAGCTTAAGTGCAAGATTGGGCATTGTTCGCCGACTTGATTTGGCGCAAGCCAATCGAGAAACTTATCCTCCGGCCATCAACTTTTCTTTATACATTTTAGCGGAACTAGCAATAGCGGCGACCGATTTAGCAGAAGTTTTAGGTATGGCTATTGGAATTAAGTTGCTGACTGGCATTCCATTAATGTATGGTACATGCATTACTGTTTTAGATACTTTTTTATTTTTACTATTACAGCGCTATGGTATTCGAAAAATGGAGGCCTTTATTATTTTATTGGTCGCGACCATTGGGTTTAGTTTTTTAGCACAATTATTTATTGCGAAGCCAGATTTGTCTCAAGCAATTATAGGATTCATTCCGACCAAATTATCGCCGACGGCTTTATACATTGCAGTTGGAATCATAGGCGCTACAGTGATGCCGCATAATTTATATTTACATTCGGCCTTGGTACAAACGCGAAAAATAGATCGAACACCCAAGGGTATTCGTAAATCCATCTTGTACAATTTTATTGATAGTGCAGTTGCTTTAAATTTGGCATTTTTTGTAAACGCTGCGATACTAATTTTAGCGGCGTCCACATTTTTTTACACAGGGCACCAAGGGGTAGCGAAAATTGAAGAAGCACATTCCTTATTAGCGCCCTTACTTGGTTCAAAGTTAGCACCCATCTTATTTGCAATTGCATTAATTGCAGCTGGTCAAAGCTCAACAGTTACAGGAACATTGGCTGGTCAAATAGTCATGGAAGGGTATTTGAAATTAAGATTAAACCCTTGGATCAGAAGATTACTGACACGTTTATTAGCCATCACGCCTGCGGTTTTAGTGATTGGTATTATGGGTGAGGAAAGGGTAGATGCCTTATTGGTATTTAGTCAAGTCATTCTTAGTTTGCAATTAGGATTTGCGGTCATCCCATTAATACATTTTGTAAGTGATAAAAATAAAATGGGAGAATTCGCCATTGGTATAAAAATTAAAATATTCGCATGGATCATTGCTGCAATTTTGGTTTATTTAAATAGTCATTTGGTCATTGATTTTATGGGTGATTTTTTTCATAATTCAAATTCAATGATTCTGAAAATTGGGCTCGTTGGATTAGTGCTACTATTTTTAGGATTACTTTTATTTATTACATTTTATCCTTTAACGTTAAAAAATAAACCGCAATCCGATGCTGATTTTCATGGCATGCCCATTGAATTAGATTGGTCAGATGATGCACCGGTGCATCGAATTGCTATTGCAGTTGATTTTTCTGTTACGGACGCAAAGCTGATCAAAAAGGCTGTACAACAAGCCCATCCAAGTGGTTTTGAACATACGCCACATCAGGATACCCAATTCATTTTTATACATGTTGTTGAAAGTGTCACAGCAAATTATTTACAGGACGCGAGTGATGATGCAGAAACTAGAAAGGACCAAGAGCGATTGGATACTTATGCAAATGCACTTATCAGTAAAGGCTATCAAGTAAAAACCTGTTTGGGTTATAAAAATAGGGTAAAGGAAATAGTACGTATAGTAAATGAATGTGATGCGCAATTACTCGTAATGGGAGGTCACAGGCATCAAGGTTGGAAGGACTATATATTTGGTGAAACCATTGAGTCGGTAAGGCATAAAGTAGCTATCCCGGTTTTAATTGTAAATCATTAAGTAATCTAACAACTAACAGCCGTTTTTTAAGGCTATTTATGGTTCATTTTAAGCTTAGTTTTTGTACATTTGGGCATTAAATTTCAAACATTATGGGACAAAAAATTAAAGTAGCTAATCCAGTAGTAGAATTGGATGGTGATGAGATGACCAGAATCATATGGAAGTTCATAAAGGACAAATTAATTCTTCCTTATTTAGAGATTGATATTAAGTATTATGATCTTGGAATGGAGTACCGCGATGAAACAAATGACCAAGTAACGATCGACGCTGCCAATGCGATTAAGCAATATGGGGTGGGTATCAAATGCGCGACTATAACGCCTGACGAACAAAGAGTGGAGGAATTCAAATTAAAACAAATGTGGAAGAGCCCTAATGGGACGATTCGTAATATTTTGGATGGTACTGTTTTTAGAGAACCCATTGTTTGTAGCAATGTGCCTCGTTTGGTGCCTAACTGGACAGCACCTATTTGTATTGGTCGTCATGCATTTGGTGATCAATATCGTGCAACCGACTTTGTAACAAAAGGAAAAGGTAAATTAACAGTTAAGTTTGAAGGCGAGGACGGAACAGTTCAAGAATTTGAAGTATTCAATTTTAAAGGAGATGGCGTTGCGTTAGCGATGTACAATACCGACGAAAGTATTTATGGTTTTGCACGTGCTTGTTTTAACCAAGCCTTGGTTAAAAAATGGCCTTTGTATTTGTCTACAAAAAATACCATCTTGAAAAAATATGATGGCCGTTTTAAAGATATTTTTGAAGAAGTGTACCAAGGAGAATTTAAAGCGAAGTATGAAGCTGCAGGTATCACTTACGAGCACCGTTTAATTGATGATATGGTGGCGAGTGCTTTAAAATGGAATGGTAATTTTGTATGGGCTTGTAAAAACTATGATGGTGACGTACAATCTGATACAGTAGCACAAGGGTTTGGCTCATTAGGTTTAATGACTTCAACTTTAATTACACCTGATGGAAAAGTAATGGAAGCTGAAGCTGCACATGGTACAG
>JAURIP010000061.1 GCA_030832695.1 Sediminibacterium sp.
AAACTGCCAGCAACAGAAAGGAAAAAGAATTATAAAGAATTCGTGGATTTATTACCCGATCAAAAACTAAATGAACAATCAGCACGTTGTATGAATTGCGGTGTACCCTTTTGTCATAATGGGTGCCCTTTAGGAAATATTATTCCTGAATTCAATGATGCTGTATATCGAAAAGAATGGAAGGATGCTTATGAAATATTAATCTCTACCAATAATTTTCCAGAATTTACAGGACGCATATGCCCTGCACCTTGTGAAAGTGCTTGTGTTTTAGGCATTAATCAACCCGCAGTTGCTATTGAAGAAATTGAAAAACATATCATAGAAATTGCATTTGAAAAAGGGTTTGTAGCACCGCGCAAACCAACACTAAGAACAGGAAAAAAAGTAGCAGTCATTGGATCAGGACCTGCAGGTTTAGCCACTGCTGCACAATTAAATTATGCTGGACATGAAGTCACCGTGTTTGAAAGAGATCCAAAGCCAGGCGGCTTACTAAGATTTGGCATCCCTGATTTTAAATTAGAAAAAACGGTTGTGGAAAGACGCATTGCCGTTTTAGAAGAAGAAGGCATTCAATTTATATGCAATGCCAATGTAGGTGTGAATGTAAGAGTTAATGATATCATGCGTGATTATCATGCAGTGGTGTTGGCAGGCGGATCAACCATCCCGAGAGATTTAACCATTCCTGGTCGCGATTTAAAGGGTGTGCATTACGCTATGGAATTTTTAAAACAACAAAACAAAAGAGTCAGCAACATTATCCTTGAGGAGCAAGATATTAAAGCAACTAAAAAAAATGTGGTGGTGATTGGAGGAGGAGATACTGGAAGTGATTGTGTAGGTACTTCTAATAGACATGATGCAAAATCAATTACACAGTTTGAATTACTACCAAAACCGCCAGAAGAAAGAGAAGAATATATGCCATGGCCTACCTACCCTATGTTATTAAAAACGACTAGTTCTCACGAGGAAGGCTCAGATAGAATTTGGGGTGTTGCTACAAAAGCATTTATTGGTGATGAAAATGGCAATTTAAAAGCTTTACAAATTGTAGACCTAGCATGGACAAGCAGTCCAGATGGCAGACCTTCAAAATTCACTGAAAAGGAAGGAAGCATTAGAGAAATTCCTTGTGAATTAGCATTATTAGCCATGGGATTTTTGCATGCTGACCCTGCTGGTATCATCGACGAGCTTGATGTTGCTTTAGATGAAAGAGGAAATGTAAAGGCATCAGAACAAACCTATAAAACAAATATTGCCAAGGTTTTCACCGCAGGTGATATGCGTCGTGGACAATCATTAGTCGTTTGGGCGATTAGCGAGGGGCGCGAATGCGCGCGTCAAGTGGATATATTTTTAACAGGCTCCACTTTATTAGCTTCAAAAGATGCTAGCTTATTCGTTCAATCAAGCTAACCCAATTCATATAAATTTTACTGAATAGGGCTAAATATAATATTTAGCCCTATTTTTTTGCGCATTTTTTGTTTTTAGCCGAATTTATTCAACTTTTTTTCCACATTAATTTTTTTATATAAATTAAAATATTTTATAATAAAATAATAGCACATTGACTATTAGCCAATATTTAGATACTTTACATTTATATTATATTTAATTATATATAAGTATATAAAAATATTTAATCCATTTTTTATTAGTTTTACTCTGTAAACAACATATATAATTTTTCTTAATACTAAATCAACAACAAATGAAAAACCCAGTAGTACAAAAATTTGCTCCCTTCGTTCTATTACTGATCGTTGCAGTATTAGCCTTGTTTGTCCCACAACTTCCAAGTTATGCAGGCGAATACAGCGCGGCAGATATTGCATGGATTTTAGTAGCCACCGCCCTAGTGTTCATTATGACACCAGGTCTCGCCTTTTTTTACGGCGGTATGGTGCATCGTAAAAACATTATCTCTACCATGATTAAAAGTATGGTGTCTGCAGGTATTGTATCTGTCATTTGGATCAGCTTTGGTTATAGTTTAAGTTTTGGAGAAAGTTTGAATGGTATTATTGGAAATCCAATGACGCATTTATTTTTTAAAGGTGTTGTTGATGGTGCACCCACTTTACAAGGGGGTTCCGCTATGACCATTCCTTTATTATTGTTTGCATTATTTCAATTGATGTTTGCCATCATCACTCCAGGATTGGTAGTAGGTGCAGTTGCAGAAAGAATCAAGTTTACTGCATACATTTTATTTATAGTTTTATTTATTATACTCGTATATGCACCTTTAGCGCATTGGTCATGGCACCCACAAGGATTTTTATTTAAAATGGGTGCGCTTGATTTTGCCGGCGGAACAGTAGTACATATTAGTGCGGGCTGTGCTGCATTAGCAGGTGCAATTGTATTAAAATCTCGTCGTTCAAAATTAGAACAACAAGAAATTCCCCCAGCGAATATCCCTTATGTATTAATTGGAACAGGCTTACTTTGGTTTGGTTGGTTTGGATTTAATGCAGGATCTGCATTAGGTGCCAATGCCCTATCTATTAATGCATTTGCAACGACCAACACTGCTGCTGCTGCGGCAGGGTTGGCCTGGATGTTTTTTGATGTATTAAAAGGTAAAAAACCATCGGTACTAGGATTTTGTATTGGTGCTGTAGTTGGATTGGTTGCCATTACACCCGCTGCTGGATTTGTTGGTATTCCACAAAGTATTTTTATTGGTATGGTCGCTGCTATTGTTTCAAATGTAGCAAGTCATGCATTTAAATTATCAAGAGTGGATGACACTTTAGATGTATTTCCTTGTCATGGTATTGGTGGAATGGTAGGTATGTTAATGACCGGTATTTTTGCTTCAAAAGGTGTAAATGCTGGAGGAAATGATGGTTTATTTTATGGTAATCCAGCCTTTTTCTTGGTACAATTAAAAGCAATGTTGATTGTAGTTGCGTATAGTTTTTCTGTCTCCTTTGTGATATTTAAATTCATCGCTATTATTATGCCTTTGCGTGTAACTGAAGAAGATGAAGAATTAGGATTGGACGCTTCACAACACGATGAAAAATATGGCAGAAATCCTTCAAAATCATAAACAAAAACAGGTACAGCGGTGATCAGCTTCTGAGAAAAGCCCATCTGCTGTACCCATCAAAATTAAAATCTATTACAATGTTAAAAAAAATTTCGTCATTAGCGCTACTGTTTTCAATAATTAATACAAGTTTCGCGCAAAAGGATTCAACTGCACCTAAATACAGCATCACTACAAGTGGGTCTGTTGATGCTTATTTCAGAAATAGCTTTTCAGCTCCTTCAGGGATTACGAATAACTTGACAAGTTTTACCAATTCAAATAAAAAATTAGCCCTAGGTATGGCTAGCTTAAAAGTAGATCAAAGTATAGGAAAATTTGCCGCTACTGTTGACCTTGGTGTAGGTAAAAGAGCAGAAGAATTTTCATACAATGACAATGGCTTTTTGGCATATTTAAAACAAGCATATATGTCTTATACCCTTACCGATAAACTTAAAATAAGCGCAGGTAAATGGGCTACGCATGTCGGCTATGAATTACTAGATGCCCCATTGAATAGAAACTATAGTATGTCCTATGGCTTTTCCTATGGCCCATTTTTCCATACTGGAGTTAAAGCGGAATATGCATTATCAGGTAAATCAAGTTTCATGATTGGTATTGCCAATCCGACTGACTATGTTACAACGCCTTCGGCATCAAAAGTTTTAATTGCACAATTTAGCACCAAGTTATTTGAAGATAAAACGACTATTTACGCCAACTACCAAGGAGGAAATACGGGAGGCAGCACTAGCTTTTCTCAAATTGACCTTGTGATAAATAATACACTATCAAGTAAATTGGCACTTAATTATGATGGTACCATTTATAGTGCTAAAGATGGCAAAAGTTCCAACTGGAAAAGCAACGCTTTATATGTAAACTATGACCCAACAAGTGCAATTGGATTCACATTAAGATCTGAACTATTTGATGATAAAAGTGGATTATCTGCAGGTGCATTTGGCACATCGATTTTCGCAAATACTTTATCTATGAATTATAAAATAAAAAAATTGACCATCATCCCAGAGCTTAGATTGGATAATGCAAAAGATAATTTATACTTTAACAGTGATAATATTGCGACGGGCAGTAATACCAGTTTTATTATAGCTGCAGTATATAAATTTTAGTTTTTTTGGTTTTTAAGCAAGCAATCGTACGGCCTGAATTTCTATTCGGGCCTTTTTTATTATATTAGTGGAACCAATGAAAAAAGCCACTCGTCTCCTTCAGCTCATTTACTGTTTTTACGCTATACTTATTTTTGCCCTATTGACCATATTATCAGTCATAGCTATGGCATTAGTACTCCCTTTTGGAAGGGAAAAATTGAGTGATAGGATTTATAAAATATGCAGGTACTGGTCCAAAATCTTGTACTTTTTCTTAGGGGTAAGGCACCAAGAAATATATGAAGCGCCCCACCAATTTAACCAAGCACATATTTTTGTTGGAAACCATAATTCTTACATGGATATCCCCCCCATTGTTCAATTAAAACACCAACCCATTAAACCCTTGGCCAAATTTGAATCTTCAAAAATTCCCATCTTCGGATGGATTTATCGAGAAGCCGTTATCATGGTTGACCGAAGCAACCCCGATAAAAGAGCGGAAAGTTTACGCAATTTAAAAAAAGCCTTATTAAACAAAACCTCTATATTCATTTTCCCAGAAGGAACATTTAGCATGACCGACCAATATCCATTAAAATCATTTTTTAGTGGCGCCTTTAAATTGGCGATTGAATTAAAAATCCCCATTCAACCAGTTTTATTAGTGGATACCGTTGAAAGGATGCATTTCAATAGTATTTTAACCCTTACCCCTGGCATCAGCAGAGTGGTTTATTTAGAAACCATACAAGTGGAAGAATACGACTTGGATCAAGTGGAGGAATTGAAACAAAAAGTGTATAATTTAATGGACCAAGGCTTAAGAAGATATAGAAACTATCCACCTGCATAGCGTATTTTTGTAATCGACCCTTATGTACGCAGAAATTATCATACCCTTAGCGCTTCCAAAAAACTACACTTGGATGATACCTCCATCGATGGAGTCAGATGTTATGATAGGTATGCGCGTAGAGGTCATGTTAGGTGCTAACAAAAGATATGCGGGTATCATTAAAAAAATTAGCAATGTAAAACCAGATGGCTTTGATCCAAAACCCATTATTGCTATTTTAGACGAGGAACCAATCGTTTACGAACACCAACTAAAGCTATGGGAATGGATGGCCGAATATTATATGTGTTCCGAAGGTGAAGTAATGCAGGCAGCTATTCCAAGCCACCTAAAAATTTCAAGCGAAAGTATCTTTATTTTACAAGAAGATGCAAATATTGATATAAAAAACTTAAGTGATTCAGAATACATCATTAGTGAAGCCCTTGAAATAAAAAAAGAGTTAAGCTTAATTGAAATTCAAAAACTATTAAATAAAAAATCAGTCTACCCTGTTGTAAATAAGCTGATTCAAAAAGGAATTTGTGTTGTACAGGAAACCATGCGAGACAAATTCACCATTAAATCAGAAATATACATTACACTTCACCTGGATTATCGTGATGAAGCGGCATTAGAAAAATTATTAAATAGTTGGTCAAGAGCCCCAAAGCAACTGGATTTATTATTGGCTTTTTTACATTTCCAAAAAACAGAAGGTGAAGTATCCCAAAAAGCAATTTTAGCAAAAGCGAATGCTTCACATGCCCAACTAAAAGCATTAATTGAAAAAGGAGTTTTGGTCACTGAAAAAAGAAAAGTGGACCGATTAGCGGTAGATCATACAAAAGGGGATGTTCATTTTCATGCGCTTACCCCATCACAAACAAATGCCTTACAAGATATTCAAACACAGCTTGAAACCCAAAATGTAAGTTTACTACATGGGATCACAGGAAGTGGAAAAACACAGATTTATGTATCGCTCATTAATGAGGTAATCAAACAGGGTAAGCAGGCATTATATATGCTTCCAGAAATTGCCCTCACTGCGCAAATGATTCGGAGGCTTAAGCAATACTTTGGAGCCAGTGTCGCCATTTATCATTCAAAATTCAACCCCAATGAACGTGTTGAGATATGGAATAAGGTTAAATCGGGTGAAATTAAAATTGTGCTAGGTGCTAGATCAGCCTTGTTTTTGCCTTATAAAAACTTATCACTCATTATTATTGATGAGGAACACGACCCATCATATAAGCAGCAGGAACCAGCCCCAAGATACCAAGCAAGGGATACCGCTATTTATTATGCAAATCAATTAAACGCAAAAGTGGTATTAGGATCAGCAACGCCCTCGGTGGAAACATTTTATAATGCAAAAAATAAAAAATTTGGTTATACCTACTTAAATGAAAGATTCAGTCAGGCAAGTTTGCCCAAAATTGAATTGGTAGATACCAAAAAGCAGCCAGCCAATAGCGCTATTTTAACGCCTGTACTTTTAGCAGCAATTAAAAAAACGATTGAAAATAAAAAGCAAGTTATTTTATTTCAAAATCGAAGAGGATACGCTCCTTATTTTATTTGTGAAACCTGTGGCTGGATCCCCCATTGCAAACACTGCGATGTTACACTCACTTATCACAAAGCAAAAAATATGCTTTCCTGCCACTATTGTGGCACTGGATATCCTATTGTACATACTTGTGAGGCCTGTGGGAAAAACAGTTTCAAACAAAAAAGTTTTGGAACAGAACAAATTGAAGAAAAATTAACCCTATCCTTACCGGGTGTTCATGTTGCAAGAATGGACTACGATAATGTAAAAGGGAAAAACGAGCATGATCATTTAATTCAACAATTTGAACAAAAACAAATTGACATTTTAGTAGGTACACAAATGGTAGTAAAAGGACTTGATTTTGAGAATGTAGATTTAGTGGGCATCGTGGATGCAGATAGCTTGCTCAACTTTAATCATTACCGTGTGAATGAACGTGCCTTTCAAATGATGGAGCAAGTGAGTGGCAGGGCTGGACGAAAAAACGACCATGGAAAAGTTATTATACAAGTAAGCCAAACACAACACCCCATTGTACAATATGTAAAGGACCACGACTACTTTGCATTTTATGCATTCGAAATTCAAAATAGAAAACACTTTGCTTATCCTCCATTTAGTCGTTTAATGAGCATCCTCTTTAAACATCCAGAAAACAATATCGCCGAAGAAGCTGCATTACATTTTTTCCAATCCTTAGGGCCAGCTATACAAAAAACAGTATTAGGCCCCGCACAACCCAATATCAATAGGGTACGCAATAAATACATTTGGGAATTATCCATCAAAATTTCAAAACAACCCCAACAGCTTAAACTAGCCAAGCAACAGTTGCTTCATTTTATAAGATTGATACAAGTTCACCCACGCTACAAATCGGTGCAAATTGTCATTGACATAGATCCAAACTAGTTTTATATAGTAAAACCTGAAATAACTTCATAAAAAAAGATGCCCCCGAAATTCGAGGGCATCTTTTTTTATATCGGAAGGTTTTCCTAATTCAATTAGTTGTAAGCCGCAGTTAATTCAGATCTTCTATTCTGAGCTCTGCCTTCTTTAGTTTTATTGTCAGCCGCTGGATTTGCATAGCCAAAACCACTTGTTGTGATACGCTTAGCATCAACTCCTTTCTTAATTAAATATTTAGCTACAACAGTTGCTCTATTAATAGATAACTTAGAATTTAATTTCTCAGCACCAGTGTTATCAGTATGACCACCAATAGCAAGACTCACATTTGAATATTTTGCAAGCACTGCAATCACTGCATCTAAATTAGCTAATTGCTTAACAGAAAGGTAAGATTTACCAGTTGCAAATTTCAAATTCGAAGCTGCTTGTGTTAAAATTGGTTGCACATCAGGACAACCATTGTTTGCACTAATTCCAGCCTCAGTTGGACAAGCATCCACTTCATCGTTGACACCATCTTTATCTGTATCTGGAATTGGACATCCATTATAACGACTTAAACCAGCAACAGTTGGACATTTATCTTGTTCATCATTGATGCCGTCCTTATCTGTATCTGGGATTGGACATCCTGCATATTTAGCCAAACCTGCAACAGTTGGACATTTATCTT
>JAURIP010000361.1 GCA_030832695.1 Sediminibacterium sp.
ACCATTAACCGTCCAGACGTTTTAAATGCGTT
This sequence comes from Sediminibacterium sp., assembly GCA_030832695.1. The sequence goes on from JAURIP010000361.1 coordinate 33, forward strand.
GAACAAACAAGTCATCGATGATTTGGATGCTGTGATGGATCGTGTATACAAGTTCCCAGAAATCAAAAGTGTCGTCATCACAGGTGCAGGACTTAAAAGCTTTGTAGCGGGCGCAGATATTAAAGAATTTGAATCCTTAACAAAAGAGCAAGCAGTGGCTGTTGCAAAAAGAGGACAAGCCGTTTTCTCAAAAATTGAGCATTGTCCTAAACCAGTAGTTGCATGTGTTAACGGATTTGCGCTTGGGGGCGGATGCGAATTAGCAATGAGTTGTCACTTTGTAATTGCATCTGAAAGTGCCACTTTTGGACAACCTGAAGTAAACCTAGGTATTATGGTCGGCTATGGTGGTTCACAAAGGTTAACCCAAAGAGTAGGCAAAGGCAGGGCCATGGAATTAATCATTACAGGTAAAACCATCAATGCGACACAGGCCATGAATTATGGCTTAGCCAACTATGTGGTTCCGCAAAGCGAACTATTGGATAAGGCCTTTTCTATATTAAGGGTATGTCATCAAAAATCTCTAATTGCGGTTGGTAACTCCATTAAAGCCATCAATGCGGTATGGGATGAGCAAGTAAATGGCTATGATGTGGAAGCCGAATTATTTGGGGAGTGCTTTGTTACCGATGATTGCAAGGAAGGAATTCAAGCATTTATTGATAAAAGGAAGCCTGTTTTCAAAGGACATTAACCATTTTTTACACGAATTTAATACACCCAACTGACACAATTTTATCATTGCTGTAGTACCTTTGTGTTATCAAAATTTACGATATGGAATACAGAATCGAGAAAGATACCATGGGTGAAGTAAAAGTACCTGTGGATGTTTATTGGGGTGCTCAAACACAAAGAAGTATTGAAAATTTCAAAATAGCGCAAGACATTAACCGAATGCCGAAAGAAATTATTCGCGCATTTGCTTACTTAAAAAAAGCAGCAGCTTTAACCAATTGTGATGCAGGGGTTTTACCAAAAGAAAAATGTGATTTAATTGGACAGGTATGTGATGAAATATTAGCAGGTAAACTAGATGATCAATTTCCATTAGTCGTATGGCAAACAGGTAGTGGTACCCAAAGCAATATGAACATGAACGAAGTAATTGCGTATCGTGCGCATGTAATCAAAGGGGGCAGTTTATTAGATCATGATAAATTTTTACACCCGAATGACGATGTAAATAAATCACAATCTTCCAACGACACTTTCCCCACTGCGATGCATATTGCTGCCTACCAAATTTTAAAAGAAATTACCATCCCTGGTATTACCGCTTTAAAAAATACATTGGATGCGAAGAGTGCCGAATTCATGCATATTGTAAAAATTGGTCGTACCCATTTTATGGATGCTACCCCACTAACATTAGGTCAAGAGATTAGCGGATACGCAAGCCAATTAAAGCATGGTTTAAAAGCCATTGAAAATACTTTAGCGCACTTAAGTGAATTAGCATTAGGTGGCACCGCAGTAGGTACAGGCATTAATACACCCAAAGGATATTCCGAAAATGTTGCAAAGCACATTGCTCAATTAACAGGCCTGCCATTTATTACTGCAGAAAATAAATTTGAAGCATTGGCTGCACATGATGCGATTGTGGAATCACATGGCGCATTAAAAACAGTAGCAGTAAGCTTAATGAAAATTGCAAACGATGTTCGTATGCTTTCTTCAGGACCAAGAAGTGGTATCGGTGAAATATTTATTCCAGATAATGAACCAGGATCTTCCATCATGCCAGGTAAAGTAAATCCTACACAATCTGAAGCATTGACCATGATTGCTGCACAAGTAATGGGTAACGATGTTGCCATTAATATAGGCGGATCCATGGGTCACTTTGAATTAAATGTATTTAAACCAGTCATGATTTATAACTTTTTACATAGTGCAAGATTGATTGGAGATGGTTGCATGAGCTTCAATGAAAAATGCGCCATTGGTTTAGCACCTATCGAAGCCAATATCAATAAGCACGTGAATAATAGCTTAATGCTAGTGACCTCATTAAATACAAAAATCGGTTATTACAAATCAGCAGAGATTGCGCAAAAAGCACATAAGGAAGGAACCACATTAAAAGAAATGGCAGTTAAATTAGGCTATGTTACCCCAGAAGAATTTGATGCATGGGTTATCCCTAAAGATATGGTCGGGT
>JAURIP010000388.1 GCA_030832695.1 Sediminibacterium sp.
GTATTTACTGGACATGGTGATAATTTATGTACGGAGAAGAAATACGGTGATATGGAAATGTATGTAGATTGGAAAATAACTGAAAAAGGAGATGCTGGTATTTATTTAAGAGGCACACCACAGGTGCAAATTTGGGATACAAGCAGACGCGAAGTAGGTGCACAAGTTGGTTCAGGCGGATTGTACAATAATCAAAAAAATATAAGCAAGCCGTTATTGGTGGCTGATAACAAAATAGGTGAATGGAATACTTTTCATATTATTATGAGGGGCGATAAGGTGACTGTATATTTAAATGGTATTTTGGTAACCGATAATATCTCACTTGAAAATTATTGGGATCGCAAACTACCCCTTTTTACCAAGGAGCAAATTGAATTACAAGCACATGGTACTTATGTAGCTTATCGAAATATCTACTTAAGAGAGCTTCCAAATGAATCAAGTACAATTACCCAATTAACTGAATCAGAAAAGCAAGAAGGCTTTGTACAATTATTTGACGGAACTAATTTTGACAATTGGGTAGGAAATAAGGCAGGTTACTTATTAAAAAATGGCGTGATTGAGGTAAATCCTGAAGCAAAAGGTGGCGGAAATTTATACACCAAGGAGGAGTTCAGCGATTTTATTTATCGATTTGAGTTTCAGTTGACACCTGGTGCTAATAACGGTATTGGCATTCGTGCACCCTTAGAAGGTGACGCTGCTTATGTAGGAATGGAAATACAAGTATTAGATAGTGAACACCCTATGTATGCTAATTTAAAGCCCTATCAATACCATGGATCAGTTTATGGCATTGTACCAGCAAAAAGAGGATTTTTAAAACCTACAGGTGAATGGAACCAGGAAGAAATTATGATTCAGGGTTCAAAAATTAAAGTCACCTTAAATGGCACTGTAATTACAGAAGCTGATTTAAAAGAGGCTACTAAAAATGGCACCGTTGATCATAACGAACACCCTGGTTTAAAAAACACCACTGGTCATATTGGATTTTTAGGACATGGCGATGTAGTGCGATTTAAAAATATGCGCATAAAAAAGTTGGGTAAATAAAATATAACTCAAATCATTGAATAATTTTTTTGAAAATATTATAAAGACGAACGAGTCCGAAAAGCCATCTAGAAAAAAGCCCATATTTCCTATCAATGCACAACTCCGTAATTATTTAGTGCGCTATGGACGCGAGGTAAAACTACCCGTAAGCTATAAGGACCTACAAAGATACACCTACTCTGTTCCATTAAAAAACAAACAAGGCAAGGATACAAGTTGGGAAAAATTATCTTTCGATATGAAGGAGTGGGAACACTTACGTGTAAGCTTAGTTCGTATATATGCCATTTTAAAAACCGAAGGAGATATCAGTTATCTTGATCATTTAGATGTTTCAAGAATTGATTTTTGTTATTTTGGAAACAGTCAGCCCTTTAGAATTAGAATCATTAATAAGCTAAATGATAACTATGACCACTATTATATTAAACAAGCCGATGCAAGCAGGGTATACGGCTTAGAGCTTGAACATTTATTATCTCCCAATAGAATTACTTATTTCACGCATAATGAAACCTTAATTGAAGAACATATTCCAGGCATTCCTGGTGATGTATTTATAACTGATTATTTAAAGGATCCTAATACCAATGTGATTAGATTGGCAAAGGAATTTGTAAAATTTAATGAGCGCTGCTTTGTGCAATTATTAGGGGATATGCGTTCCTATAACTATGTAGTAAATATTATTCCTGATATTGAGGATTTTCAATACCGCATAAGAGCTATTGACTTTGACCAACAATCCTATGAGGGTCGAAAAAATTTATACCTGCCCCAATTTTATAAAGAAAATATTGCCTTTGTTGATTTGGTCATTAATAATTTAGATACAAAGTCAATTGCGCAATACCAAGCTGAGGAAAGAACTATGATGACTTTTAGATTGGTACTTGCTAAATATCAAGTAAAAGAGTTATTTGATATTATGAGCAAAGATAAAATTTCACAGCCTGAAAAAATTGAACA
>JAURIP010000015.1 GCA_030832695.1 Sediminibacterium sp.
AGGTGGCGCAATTTTACAATAATGCTTTTGCAGATATTAAACAAATTGTAACACCAGCGGTAAATAAATATAGTACGCATGTATATCATCAATATACGATTCAATTAGTTGGCATGGATCGTGAAAAGTTTATAAAGCATTTGGCTGATCTTGAAATTCCATGTATGATTTATTATCCAGTGCCAGGACATTTGCAAAAAATGTTTGGCGAAGGAAAAAATGAACATTTGTATTTGCCAGTGACTAACGCTTTAACACCAGTGGTGTGCTCACTTCCGATACACACCGAAATGGAAGAAGCGCAATTAAAACATATTGCATCAGAGGTAATCTCCTTTTTTAATGCTTAAAATTTGAAACAATGAAAATTACAGTAATAGGAACAGGCTATGTGGGATTGGTTACAGGAACTTGCTTTGCCGAAACGGGAAACAAGGTTACTTGTGTGGATATAGATAAGGCGAAGGTAGATAAATTATCATCTGGTCAAATCACGATATACGAGCCAGGGCTTGAAAAAATATTTTTAAGAAACACGAAGGAAGGTCGATTGGTTTTTACCACTAATTTAGAAGAAGTATTAGAGGCGTCTGAAATTATATTTTTAGCATTGCCTACACCTCCAGGTGCGGATGGATCGGCTGATTTGAAATATGTATTAGGAGTAGCGGATAAAATGGGCAAGTTGATGAAAGGCTACAAAGTAGTTGTAAATAAGAGTACCGTGCCAGTGGGTACTGCTGATAAAGTAAGGGAGGCGATAGCGAAAAATTATAAAGGTGCATTTGATGTGGTCAGTAATCCTGAATTTTTAAGAGAAGGAGTAGCAGTAGATGATTTTATGAAGCCTGATAGAGTAGTGATTGGAACAAAGTCCGAGCAAGCAAAAAAAGTGATGACTGAATTATATGCGCCATTTGTAAGACAAGGAAATCCATTAATTTTTATGGATGAGCGTAGTTCAGAGTTAACCAAATATGCAGCGAATAGTTTTTTAGCCACAAAAATTTCATTCATGAATGAAATCGCACAATTATGTGAGCGTATGGGTGCGGATGTGGACATGGTACGCCGCGGAATAGGAAGTGATGATCGAATTGGGAAGCGTTTTTTATTCCCGGGCATTGGTTATGGCGGAAGTTGTTTTCCAAAGGATGTGCAAGCATTGGTAAAATCATCCAATGAAGTAAATTATGATTTTGAAATTTTAAAAGCAGTGGAAAAAGTAAATGCACTTCAAAAGTTGCATTTGGTGAATAAAATAAACACTTATTTTAAAAATGATTTGCAAGGTAAAAAAATTGCTTTGTGGGGATTGGCGTTCAAACCCAATACGGATGATATTAGAGATGCACCAGCCATTGACATGATTAACGCTTTAACAGCTGCCGGCGCGACCATAACTGCCTATGATCCGGAAGCAATGTCCAATGTGAAAAATAAAATAGGAGATAAAATTAAATATGCCACTAATCAATACGAAGCGCTAGCTGCTGCTGATATTTTAGTCATTGCTACAGAGTGGAGTGAATTTAGAACACCCGATTTTGAGATCATCGAAAAGGAACTACCAAGTAAAGTAATTTTTGATGGCCGAAATTTATTTGATGTGGCCAAGATGAAGGAAATGGGGTATCATTATGAAAGTATTGGAAGATTGTAATAGAAGATAAGGTGATGGATTGTAGTTGCGCATTAAGTGGATGGTGAAGATGGAAACAATTTGGGATGAACGAATTTTGAGAAAAATAAAAAATGGATGAGGTAGCAAATAAATAATTATGAGTCAAAAAAGAATTTTAATCACAGGTGCTGCAGGATTTTTAGGATCTCATTTATGTGATCGATTTATTCGTGAAGGATATAAGGTGATTGCCATGGATAATTTGATTACTGGAGATATGAAAAATATTGAGCACTTAATGACCAATGAAAACTTTGAATTTAAGTTACATGATGTAACTAAGTTTATTGAAATTGAAGGTTCGCTTGATTATATTTTACATTTTGCATCACCCGCAAGTCCGATTGATTATTTAAAAATCCCAATTCAAACCTTAAAAGTAGGGGCATTAGGTACACATAATTGTTTGGGTTTAGCGAAGGATAAAAAAGCACGCATATTAGTAGCAAGCACCAGTGAGGTATATGGTGATCCTTTGGTGCATCCACAAACTGAGGAGTATTGGGGTAATGTAAATCCAGTGGGTCCAAGAGGCGTATATGATGAAGCAAAAAGATACATGGAATCCATTACCATGGCCTATCATACATTTCATCAGGTGGAAACACGCATCATTCGTATTTTTAATACCTATGGTCCAAGAATGCGCTTAAATGATGGAAGAGCATTGCCTGCATTTATTGGTCAAGCATTAAGGGGTGAGGATATGACGGTGTTTGGAGATGGATCACAAACAAGAAGCTTTTGTTATGTAGATGATTTAGTGGATGGGATATACAGATTATTATTAAGTGACTATTCAAGTCCGGTGAATATTGGCAATCCGAATGAAATTAGTTTAAAGGATTTTGCCGAAGAAGTATTGAAGTTAACAGGCTCCGCTGTCAAAATTGTTTACAAAGATTTACCGGTAGACGATCCAAAGCAAAGGCAACCAGATATTACCAAAGCCAAAACCATTTTAGGATGGGAGCCAAAAGTGGATCGTGCAGAAGGCCTAAAAAAGACTTACGATTATTTTAAGTCACTCCCTTCAAGTGAATGGACTAAATTGCCTAAGGAATTCGTTTCTAAATAATTACCCAAATTTCATTCCTAAACCACGCAATGAGTATAAAAAAAATATTAGTAACGGGTGCCAATGGACAATTAGGTTGGGAGTTAGCGCAATTAGCAGCTACTTATTCAATGTATGAATTTATTTTTGCGGATAGAAGCATGTTTGATTTATCGAAGCCGGAATTATTTGAATCACTAATACAACAATGGGCGCCGCAAGCAATTATTAATACAGCTGCATATACGGCAGTGGACAAGGCGGAAACAGAACAAGATTTGGCTAATTTAATTAATGCCACTGCTGTTGCTGAGTTGGCGCGCATTGCAGGTGAAAATGATATTCTATTCATGACATTTTCGACCGATTACGTTTTTAATGGCAATGCGTCTAGCCCTTATTTAACGGATACTATGATTGATCCTGTCAATTTTTATGGCACAACAAAGGCACAAGGTGAGGGCTTGGCTTTAGATGTTAATCCAAATTCAATCATTATTCGAACTTCGTGGGTATTTAGTAGTCATGGTAATAATTTTGTTAAAACCATGATGCGATTAATGAAAGAGCGGGAAAGTTTAAATGTGGTGAGTGATCAAATTGGTCGACCTACCTATGCAAAGGATTTAGCTATTGCTACAATAAAAATAATCAATGAAGTAAGCGGCGGTAAAAAAATAAGCGGTGTGTATCACTATGCTAACAAAGGGGTTACGAGTTGGTTTGAATTTGCACAACAAATCAAAAAAAATGCAGGATTAAGTTGTGAACTAAACCCCATCAATACTGCTCAATTTCCAACGCCTGCAAAACGACCTGCTTATTCCGTGTTGGATACCCAAAAAATTGAATCAGCTATTAATATAGACATTCCAAGTTGGGAAGAATCCTTATTGGCTTGTCAAAAAATGTTAGGATAAATTAAATGAAAAAGGAAGCACTATTAAAACAGTTACAATCACAAACCTATGTGATGATTAAGCCTTCACCACTTCATGGTATTGGTGTTTTTGCGATTCGTGATATACCCAAAGGTACTAAGGATATTTTTTCAGAAGGCTTTGGTGATTGGATTAAAGTTAGTAAGGATGAGGTGGATGCTTTGCCGACGCATTCAAGGGAGTTAATTGAGAATCATTGTTTGTTTGATGAAGACAGTTATTTTATTCCTGAATATGGGTTTAAACTAGTGGATTTAGTAATCTATTTAAATCATTCTGAAACGCCTAATGTCATATCTTTAAACGAAGGAGAGCAGTTTGAGGCATTGGTGGATATAAAAGAAGGGGAGGAATTGCTAGTGGATTATGGAACGATTGTTTCATGCGATTAGTAAAGGGATGAATATTGCGCTCATTTTTGCATTTTGTGTAGGTAGTTATGGAAAACAATGGAATGATTGCTTCTAATCTTTGATTTATATAAATTTCAAATAATTGCTTCATGAAAAAAAACATCTTTTTACTCTACGCTATTCTGTTTTTTTATAACGCGCAAGCGGCCTCATTTACCGATACCTTAAAAATTAAAAAGACAGCCGATTTTCAATTAGATGGCGCTGGTACTAATATCCAATGGGACTCCGCTGCTTGGGTTAACTTGATTCAATTGGATTCAGGTATTCGTGGTTATGACACTAAGTTTAAAGTACTTTATTCGGATGCGGGTGTTTATGTATTTTTTACAGGAAATGATAAAAAAGTGACTTCCACGTTTACAAAGGATTTTGATAATTTATTTACAGCTGATGTATTTGAAGTATTTTTTCATCCTGCACCTAAAATGCCCATTTATTTAGAATATGAAGTGAATGCTTTAAATGCAGAGCTGGTTTTATTGGTACCGCATTTAGATAAAAAAGCAATGGGCTGGACGCCATGGCATTATGAAGGGAAACGCAAAGTGGTTAAAAAAGTTCAAGTACATGAGGTAAATAATGAAATGTATAAATGGACTGCTGAATTATTTTTTCCTATTTCCCTTTTTGGGCCTTTGCAAAATACAGAATTAAAAAAAGGCGTTTGCTGGAATGCTAATTTTTACAGATTAGATTATGATGCAGGTAAAATGATCAAGTTTGCTTGGTCTCCTGTCAATGCAAGCTTTCATGAGTATGATAAATATGGTGTGATACAGTTTAATTAGGCTTGCAAAAATTTTGAAAAAAGTTTTGCAAAAAAAAATAATAACAAGCCCCGTCCCGAGTACTCGGGACGGGGCTTGTTAGGTGTTCCAATATTTATAACTAATCCTTTGGTTCTTTCTTATGCCAATAGGAAGCAAGGATGGATCCTGTAATATTCATAAATGGTCCAAATACGGCAGCAGCCAATCCCATGGTTGCAGCTTTTCCTAACTTCTCGGCAAGGCCAGAGGCTAAGCCACCATTTTGCATACCTACTTCAATGGCAACTGTACGACAATCTCTTTCAGGCATTTTAAATAATCGAGCACTCCAATAACCAAGTAAATAGCCAAACGTATTATGAATTAAAACAATGATTACTAATAATGGTCCAATTTTTAATAAATTATCACGACCTGAAGCTGTAATAATGGTAATAATACATGCGATACCAATCATGGAAACAATAGGCATGGCATCGTCGAGCCATTTTGATTTTCCTTTCAATAATTTATTGAAAATTAAACCAGCGCCAATTGGAATTATGATCATTTTATTAATATCCCACATCATTTTTAAAACATCAATTTCTACCAATGCGCCTGCAAATAATTTCATTAATAAAGGGGTTACAAATGGAGCTATTAATGTAGTGATTGAAGTAATTGTAATGGATAGTGCCAGGTTTGCTTTTGCTAAATAGGACATCACGTTTGAAGCAAGACCGCTTGGGGAGCAACCGATTAATATAATCCCAGCAGCAATCTCAGGAGGGAAATTAGATAAGCTTGCTAAGGTAAAACCTAAAGTAGGCATAATAGCAAACTGACTTACCACACCAATAATTACTCCTTTGGGTGTTTTAACTACTGCGGCAAAATCATTCATGCTCATAGAGGTTCCCATGCCAAACATTATGATTTGAATGAGTGGTACAATCAGACCGCCTAATTTAAATCCACCCCATACTCTAAAATATTCAGGGTGAAACATGGACAATGATACTGCTGAAAATATAATCATCGTAAAACTTAATCCCTGTAAATTTTCAGTTGCTTTAACACCCAAGCTTAAGGATAAAAATGCTAATGCTAATACGAGTCCTAAAAAATCATTTGAATGAATTAAATACAATACACCTGCTAGGGCAAATAATAGTATAGATAAATAAAGGAATGGTTTGTAATTTTTCATTTTATTTTTTTAATTGAACTTACCAAGTTCTTTTTTCTAAAAACTTTTCTAGTGCTTCTTTGGTAATAATAGGTTCGTTAGGGTGGGCGCTTATCCAATTTAAAAAGGAAGTTTTAATTTCTTCTGTCCATTGGTTGTCTATTTGACCTGCATTGTATTTGCCTGATTTCAATACGTCTTTTGAAAAGCGATCACGTACCGAAATAAATTCTGAAGTAGCAACTACTTTTTCAGCCATATGCGCAGGTATAAATAAAACGCCTTCTCTCTCAGATAAAACCAAATCGCCAGGCATTACGATAGCGCCACCAATTTTTATAGGCCCATTAAGTCCGATGAGTACTACTTCTTCCAAAAATGAGGGATGAAAGTCACGTACATAGGCGTTAAATCCTTTTAGTTGAGATAATCCTGACAAATCCCGAGCAGCGCCGTCAAAAATAACGCCATTGCCAGTTTTGTTAAATATAGATGCGCCTAAATTATCACCTATCAAAGTGCCCTGTGCAATTTTTCCAAATGCTTCAGCAACATAAACATCTCCTTTTTGTAAAATTTGAATTGGCCAAGCATTGGTGTTGCCAGTGCGTCCTTCTTTTTTACCGCGCTCTTTTATCAATGCTTCAATATCCGGACGGGTAGGGCTATATTTCGCAGTGACTGCGCGGCCCACTACAGGAACATCATCGTGCACCATTTTCCAATTACCTTCAAACTGATTATTGTATCCTTCGTTATGAAGCACTTGCCAAGCTTCTTCAATGCCTATCTTTTTTGCTCTAGCAATTAACGCATCACTTATTTTAGGGCGACCATCTTCAAACCTTTCCCCCTTCCAATTTGAGGTTAGATATTCTAATTCAGTTTTAGGAAAAAATTGTGCTTGGGTAAAATAAAATGAACCTGTCAATAGTAATAGTAATCCTATTTTTTTCATAATTCCTTTTAATTTATTTAGCAGCACTTTGTAAAACTTCTTTTAATCTTTTAGCAACAAGTTTATCTTCCCCTTCTTGTAATGACCATGCAGTCATGCCAATATTATCTTTGCCGCCCACTGATTCAATGGAAGGATTTCCGTTGCGTAAATCCAAACGTAATTGTTCGCCTGTTTTACTAATCTTATTGTAATCGAATGAAATATTTAAAGTAGGGGTAACATTCCCTAATACAGGTGTTGAAATAGTTGTAGTAACACCTGGCACTGATTCTGCAGCAGCTTGTATTTTTTTGATTCTCTCTAAAAATATAAGCGCTTCTGCATCATGGTCAATTTTTACAAATTCTTCCACGGCAACAAGCATCCCTAAAATTTCTTCTTTATTTACTTTCATACCACGACCAATCGTTTCCCCACGTGGCGGCATAGATAAACGTGCAGCTTTGATTAAATCCTTCTTACCCATTAATAAGCCAGCACTTTGAGGACCTCTTAATGCCTTACCACCAGAGATAGCAACAAAATCAAATCCCATTTCATTAAAGCGCCAAAGGTTGCTAACAGGAGGTACATCCGCAGCAATATCAATGGTAGTAGGGATACCATATTTTTTTCCAATAGCCACCCATTCTTCATGTTGTATTTGTCCTTTATCGGATTGCACATGTAAAAAGTGCATTGCTGCTGTATTTTTATTGATAGCATTTTTTAATTGTTCCAAAGTTTCCACCATAACAATTTTTACACCAGTGTTGGTTAATGCTTGATTGTACCCAATGGCATGTGATTTTTGACAAATCACTTCCGTTTTCATGCCTGTACCATCCAATTTAGGAAGTGCTCTTACTTTAACTGGGTCAAGTCCAGTTAAAATACCTGCCATACCTAATGTTAAAGCAGCAAAAGCGCCACTTGTTACTACTACTGATTCTGCCTTTGTGATTTCTGCCAATCTTTCACCCACTTTATCTTGTAATTCATCTAACATACAAAATTTGTGCGAAGCTTGTCTGATGGCTTCCACTGTTGCAGGGCGCATCAGTGATGCGGTCATTGCGGTATACGTACCGGCAGCGTTGATAAATGTACGAACCCCTAATTCAGCGAATAAATCGCGCTTCATCGCTACTGCTAATGGAGTAGACATCGGTGCTGCATTCGCGGTTGATAAACCACCAACTATGGATGCTCCTGCAAGTGGTGTGATGGAAATATATTTTAACAGGTCTCTACGTTTCATAATATTTAATTTAAATTTTTAGTTTGCAATTGCAATACAATCCATTTCTACTAATGAGTTTCCTGGAACCCCACCGTATGTAGCAACTGTTGTTCTTACTGGCGGTTTTGGTCCAAAGCGTCCTTTAAAAACTTCATTCATTTGTTTGTAATCACCTAAGTCAGCTAAGTATACATTTACTTTTAAAACTTTATCCATAGATGAACCTGCTTTGATTAATTCTTTTTCTAATTCTTTTAATACATGATCTGTGTGTGCTTTAATGTCTCCTTCAAAATGCGCGCCTTTACCTGCAACAAAAACCATTCCAGCAAATTTAGTGGCACCAGAAAATAATGGAACGTCTTGGTCCATTTGCACATTAAATACTTCTTTGCCATTTTCATCCATACCGGAATTTGGTGTTGCATTTGCAGCAACAGATGCGCCAGTAATTCCTAAGAATCCAGCAAACATTTTTTTAAAAATCGAACGGCGGTTTTGAGGTTTCATTTTTTAAATTTTATTTTATTAATTTATTTAAGTTCAACAATCATTTCTATTTCAACCGAAATATTATTAGGAAGTGCAGCAACCCCTAATGCAGAGCGCGCATGCTTTCCTCTTTCTCCAAAAACTTCCACCATTAAATTGGAAAATCCATTCATCACTGCAGGCTGTTGCACAAAGGCAGGGTCGGAATTTACCAGTCCAAGCACTTTAACAATACGCTTAACTTTGTTTAAATCACCAATGTAGGATTTTAAAGTAGATAACATTGAAATCCCGGTTAGTCTTGCAGCGGCTGCACCTTCTTCAATAGTAACATCTTTTCCTAAATGGCCATACATTTGTCCGCCCCCAGGTTTGTCAGGACCATGACCCGATATATAAACCAATTTGCCTACTTGAACTTGCTTTACATAATTGGCAATAGGCGGAACCACAGGGATTAAAGTAATATTTAATTTTTTAATTCTTTCCTCAGGATTTACTTCCATAGGGTCATTCGAAAACGCCAAACAAACAGGCGCATTAATTTTCATATCCTGATTTGTGTTGGTTAATTTTCCTGTAGCATCATCGAATGAAAATATTTGTACCTTATCGTCATTTTGACTTGCAACAAAAACAAAATTACCCAATGGTGCAAAACTAAAATTTCTTGGTTTTTCTGCTACGGGTTGGTGATACATTTTGGTAAGCAACCCATTTTCGCCAATTTTAAAAATGGTCAATTCGTTACTCGTCACTCTATTGGTTGTGATTAACCATTTACCACTAGGAGATATATGGATGTCACCACTGCCTTTGGACGCCTTGGTGCTGGAAGTATCTGCTATAATGCTTTGCACTTTATTAAACTTATTTTGATCAATTGAAAAAACATCCACGCTACCTGACATTTCATTAATTAAATAGCCATGTTTACCAGTGGCGTCAAAAACAAAATGTCTTGGACCATTTCCTGGCGTGATTGAAATGGCAGTATAGTTTTCATCCAATAATCCATCTGCATAAATTTTATGCTGATAAATTTTATCGCCACCCAAATCAGTGACATATAAATAGGAGTGATCCAAACTTAAAACAACATTATGTGCGTGTGATGCTTCTTGTCTTGCTTTGTCAATACTTGACCCATTGTATTTTATTTCTTGTGCAATGGGGAGTAATGCGCCATCTTCGCTTGTTTTGAAAACACTCAAGCTCCCCGAACTATAATTAGCAGTATACACTGTTTTACTTTCGGAACGATAAGTGATAAAACAAGGCCCCGCTCCTTTAATGGCTGAGTTATTTATTTTTTCAAATTCATTATTGCTATTTAGCTTATATGAATTTACAGAGGAAGCATCTTTTGATCCTTCTGAAACAGCGTACATTAATTTACCTTCATTTGCTAAAGTTAAATAAGAAGCATTTGCATTTTCTTTGGTATACAATAAGCTAGGTTTTCCTGTTACTGCATTTACAGAATAAACTTCAATGCCTGGGTTTCCTTTTTTTGTATAGGAGCCCACTACTAATTGATATTGATTAGTGTCGGCAGGCGAAAAGTTAAGTAAGTTAGTTACTAATAGTGTGGCAATAAAATTCATGGCAATCGATTATATTTTGAATCAAAAATTAATGAATTAATCGCATATTTTGTTAAGTGTAACCGACATTTTATACACTTTTTTTAAATAGGTTCTCATATAAGACCACTTCAATAGAATTTCGCTTGGTAAATTTTGGGATGAGCGGTATTCTAAAAAATATTTTATGCAAGCAATTGATTTCATTTTCAAAATGTGTAGCTTTCCTACATCAAAAACGATTTTCTTATTATTTAAATTTAATTCATATGAAAAAGCAGTATGCACTATTATTGGTTTTACTTGTATTTAGTTTGGGGGTGATCGCCCAAAATGCAGGACCCCTCTATGATGTATTAGTTAAGGGCGGTCATGTAATCGATCCCAAAAATGGCATCGATGCAGTTATGGATGTAGCTATTAAGCAAGGTAAAATATTTAAAGTTGATAAAAATTTAAATCCCAAAGATGCAAAACAGGTGGTAGATGCTACTGGTTTAATTGTAGCACCAGGTGTTATAGATATACATGCTCATGTATTTGCAGGTACACAACCAGATCATTATTTAAGCGATGGACTAAGTGCTTTAATGCCTGATGGTTATACATTTAGAGTAGGGGTAACGACTGTGGTGGATTGTGGCGGTGCAGGTTGGAAAAATTTTGCCACTTTTAAGAAAAATGTAATTGATGTATCCCAAACCAGGGTGCTTTCTTTTTTAAATATTGTTGGTGAAGGAATGCGTGGCGGAAATTATGAGCAGGATTTGGCTGAGATGAATCCAAAATTTGCTGCAAGTGCTGCGAAACAATACAATGATTATATTGTTGGCTTTAAATTAGCTCATTTCAATGGGGAAGATTGGACACCCACAGATCGTGTTGTGGAAGCAGGTAATTTAGCTGGGATTCCTGTAATCATTGATTTTGGCGGATCTAAACCTAATTTACCCATTCAAGATTTATTTTTTAAACATTTACGACCAGGGGATATTTATACGCATACCTATGCAGCGCTTGGGGGTGCTCGAGAAGAAATAGTGGATGAGAAAAATAACTTAAAGCCATTTGTATTAGAGGCACAAAAAAGAGGGATCATTTTTGACGTGGGTTATGGCGGTGCAAGTTTTAATTATTCACAAGCAATACCAGCTTTGAAAGCAGGCCTATATCCAAACACAATAAGTACTGACTTACATACGGGTAGTATGAATACTTCCATGAAGGATCAATTAAGTGTGATGTCTAAATTTTTAAATATGGGCATGTCATTGGTGGAAGTGATCAAGGCGAGTACATGGAAGCCTGCACAGGTTATTAATCGCCCATTATTGGGTAATTTATCTGAAGGTTCCGAAGCGGATATTGCCATCTTTAATATCAGAAAAGGCAACTTTGGTTTTTATGATAAAACCGGATTCAAATTAAAGGGTACTGAAAAACTTGAATGTGAAGTTACGATCAAGGGTGGCAAGGTATTATTTGATTTAAACGGACTAGCGAATCCTATTTATGTAAAATAAATTAATTTGTTTCACTAATATTCTTAAGTTGCATTTGTTTGATTTTGATTAACCTTAATCTTTGACGAACAACTGCAACTTCTGTTTTTGTAACAGAATCGCTATTGTTTCCAAAGTTTTTTCTTATATAGCTTAATATACTTGCAATATCCTGATCAGGAAGCTGTGAAAATTTAGGCATCATACCAACAAAGGGCTCGCCGTTAATTTTTATAGGTCCTTCCAGTCCTTTTAACATGACAGATATTAAGGTGTCCTTATTTCCATTAACCCAATCCGATGCAGCAATTGAAGGGAATCTGACGCCATCGCCTTTCCCATTTTTTTGATGACACATCAAGCAATTCATTTGGTATAATTTTTCTCCACCAATGGCTACTTTATTACGCTCTAAATTATCTAAAACGATATCCGGATTTTTAACATAGGTTCTGTTTTCTCTTTCTTTCATTTTTGCCAAACTCTTTTCTGTGAACTCCTCTTTTTTTCCGTTAAATTTCACTTTCCAAATTTTTCCTTTTTCTGATTCTGAAATATATAAGGAGCCATCTGGACCTTGCGCTAATCCCATGGGACGGTATTTAGAGTCACTTGTATTTACTAAAGTATCCCTACCGGTAAAACCATCTGCAAAAACTTCCCACTTTTGTGGTTTGCCATTTACAAAAGGAACGAATGCAATAATGTATCCAGCTTGCGGATAGGGCGCACGAATGGTGGATCCATGAAATGCAACAAAGGCGCCATTTTTATAACGAGCAGGGAATTGATCACCTGTATAAAATAATAAATCATTAGGTGCATAATGTCCCGGGAAACCAACAATAGGCGTTTCGATGGTCGTATCTTTATTTTCAATTTCACCATTACCGCCATATTCAGGATTCAGCATTACTTTCCCTTTCATTTGATCAAAGTAATAATAAGGCCAACCCGCATTTGCCCCTGGTTTTAATTTATAAAAAGCTTCGGAAGGTAACAAAGCACTTTGCCATGCATTATAATATTGGGGCCAAGTATTTACAAGTCCGTCTCTGCCATGACCCACACAATACAATGTATTATCCTGTGTGTTCCAAGTCATTGCTACTAAGCTTCTCAAACCAGTGGCCACTTTTACACCATCAACGGTTCTGAATTGATTTAATTTATTTTCGTCAAACATCCATACACCTGCGTTTGAATCTAAGATGGGGCAAGGGGTCATGCCAGGTGAACCAGGCAATCTATTTTCCACTTGACAAGCATCTGAAGGCGCACCAAAGGGAACAAAAATATGTCCTTTACCATCGAAAGCCAATGGCTTTCCATCATGTTCTCTTCTGCGACCACTATCAATAACAATGTATTCAGGTTCGCCCATGGGAACCATTGACTTAGGATCAAGTTTGTATCTGTATACCAACATTTCGGAACTGGTATATAAATAGCCATTGTGAATACGCATACTGGTTGCATAAGCACCCTCTCTAATTTTTGGACCGAAATTTTTAATGATGTCAGCGCGACCATCTTTGTTTTCGTCTCTTAAAACAAAGTTCATTCCGCCTTCCACAAAGCGATTCCCTTTCACATAGATATCCCCATTTTCATTTACAGCCAAATGCCTTGCTCTGCCTGGTAAACTATCCACCACCACTACCGCCTCAAAGCCATCGGGTAAAATTAAGCCGCCGTTTTTTTCATTAAAAAAATTACTACAACTCGTTAAAAATAAACAAA
>JAURIP010000387.1 GCA_030832695.1 Sediminibacterium sp.
AAACCTACATTCTTACCAGGGTGGTACTGCGTACCTCTTTGACGAATTAGGATATTGCCAGACAAAGCTGGTTGACCACCATATATCTTAACGCCTAAACGCTTACTATGCGAATCACGGCCATTTTTTACCGATCCTTCTCCTTTTTTGTGTGCCATCTTATTATGATTTTACTAAAGTTATTTACTAGAACTAGTCGCTAATTAAGCGATGTTCTCAATTTTGATTTGAGTATAATGAGTTCTGTGACCGTGCTTCTTACGAAAACCCTTACGTCTTTTCATCTTAAAAGCGATCACTTTGTCACCTTGAACTAAATCGTTCAAGATTTCAGCTTTCACTGTTACTTTACTCGTAAATGAGATACTTCCGTTGTTATCAACAAAAATTACATCGTTGAATTCAACTTTATCTCCTGTTTTACCTTCCAGGTGAGGCACATACAAGCTTTGTCCGGCTTGTACTTTAAATTGCTGACCTGAGATTTTTACAACTGCTAGCATAAATGTCCAAAATTAGGATTGCAAAGGTAATTATTATTATCCCAAAATGCAATTAAATCTAAAAAAAATATAGGACAATTTGAATTTGGCTATTTTCCTACATTAATATCCGCTTTTGAGGGATAAAGTCATTTGAAGTTCCATGAAAATGTGCCTATTTTTGCCCAAAATTACAAGGATACCCTTAATTTGACCTATGAATATTAAATCAATGCTCGCCAAGCCATTTGCATCTGTAGTGCATCGGCAAATCAAAAAGGAGCAATTGACGGCAGTGGCTGATCAACAATCTATTCTAAATCAATTAGTTAAGGCAGCTAAGGGGACCCAATTCGGAAAAAATCATCATTTTGATCAAATTACGGACTATACTAGTTTTAAAAAGGCGGTGCCTATCCGGGATTATGAGGGATTTAAGGAATATATAGAACAAATCAAAAAAGGGACCCAAAATGTACTTTGGAAGGGCCTTCCCTTGTATTTAGCCAAAACAAGTGGTACGACCAGTGGTATTAAATACATCCCCATATCTAAAGAATCCATCAGTAACCATATATCAGGTGCCCGAAATGCAATACTTACTTATATGTCTGGTTCAGGGAATACTGATTTTGCGGGGGGGAAGATGATATTTTTAAGTGGCTCCCCGGAACTTGAACGTGTGGGGGGGATTCCAACGGGTCGTTTAAGTGGCATTGTGAATCATCATATTCCGCAATATTTAAGAGGAAACCAACTTCCCAGTTTTGAAACCAACTGTATTGAAGAGTGGGAAACCAAATTGGACAAAATAGTAGATGAAACATTGGGTAAGGACCTAACCTTGATTGGGGGCATTCCTCCATGGATGCAAATGTATTTTGATCGCATCGTAGAAAGAACCGGGAAACCCGTGATTGCTTCCTTTCCAAACTTACAAGTGTTGGTGCAAGGGGGTGTTAATTTTGAACCATATAAAGCGAAACTTTGGGAAACCATTGGAAAAAATATTGATACCATTGAATTATTTCCGGCAAGCGAAGGATTTTTTGCTTTTCAAGATGATCGAAACGAACCTGGACTTTTACTCAATACCAATAGCGGCATCTTTTATGAATTCATACCCATCGGGGAAGTCCACCTTGAAAACCCTACGCGTTTAAGTTTAGGGGAAGTGAAGTTAGGGGAGCAATATGCTTTAATCATAAATAGTAATGCCGGCCTTTGGGGATATAGTATTGGTGATATTGTAAAATTTGTAAGCACTGCACCTTACCGCATTATTGTTGCGGGCAGAGTGAAACATTTTATTTCTGCCTTTGGGGAACATGTGATAGGTGAAGAGGTGGAAAAAGCAATGTTGAAAGTTGCAAATGCTATGCAGGCAAGTGTTGTAGAGTTTACAGTGGCACCGTATATTCAACAAGGGCAGGGTCAAAGTTACCACGAATGGTTTATTGAATTTGAAAAAGCGCCTTCGGATATGCATTTATTTGCGCAACAATTAAATGAAAATATGTGTCTGCAAAATGTATATTACCAGGATTTAATTGATG
>JAURIP010000294.1 GCA_030832695.1 Sediminibacterium sp.
AATAAATTTTTACTAGTGGTTTGTTTGCGATTAAAACCCATTAAGGTGTTATCTATTCTCAAGGAATCAAATGCACCCGTCTCATTTACATCTCTAACGCTTAACTGAAAACCAATGCGCTTACCTGCATATCCCATCATTTGAAAACCTGTGCTAATTAACTGACTTGTTTTTTTGGCACTTTGAAAACCAATTTCAGCCAAAGGATCCACCATTAATCTAAAATTGTCATCACTATAATTTAAGATATGCGGTTCATTAAATAAATTCTTTTTGAATTGTTTAAAAACGGTTAAGCTTTTAGGGATATATGCTTTTTCTAAATTATCAAAACTATAATAGCTGATAAAAAATGCCAGCTCCTCTTTTTCAATGGTACTTAGATTTTTATTTTCCTGCAAACTATTTAATAATTTATAAACAGCGCTTCTGTCAACAGGTTTTATCAAATCATTAAATTCAATAGCACCTTTTTGTGCCATTCTTTCTAAAAATTCAACGACCGTTTTTTGATGCGTAAACACCTGCGCTTTACCTTGATTACTTACAAGCAATAGAGCAAAGACAAAAATGGTAAAAAGTAATTTAACTGAATTCAATGTGTATGTTTTAATAAGCACCTTGATCACGTAACATTTTAATAATGGTTTGCAAAATGATTTGCAAGTCCAAGGTAAATGACCAACGATGTATATAATATAAATCAAAATTAACGCGCTGTTCCATCTCCTGATGGGTTCGCACTTCGCCCCTGGACCCATTGATTTGCGCCCATCCCGATATGCCTGGCTTTACAATATGCCTTTTTAAATAGTTATTAACCGTTTCCATGGAAGCAATATTCATAGGGGTTGGATGTGGCCTTGGCCCCACCACCGACATTTCCCCCTTTAAAACATTCCAAAATTGTGGCAGTTCATCCAAACTAAATTTGCGTAAAATATTCCCTAAGGGAGTAATTCTAGGATCATGGCGCGAAGTTTGATTAAAGGAATCTTGCACATTATTAATATACATGGTCCTGAACTTATAACAAATAATGGGCTTGTTATTGAGCCCCCATCTTTCTTGCTTATATATCACAGGGCCTTTTGAGGTAATGCGAACTAATATCCAAATAATGGGTAACAACCAAACGCCAATCGTTGCAAAAAATAGTATTGAAAACAAAACATCAAAAATGTTTTTTAATAATTTATTCTCCCATTTATCCAATGGTAAAATATTTAAATTAATAACAGATATCAATCCGATGCTATCAATCTCCTCTGTTTTGGAGGTTAAATCCTCCAATTTTGGCATGATACGAACTCGCACATTATACTGATCACATACCTCAATACACTTGCGGATAGCTGCTTGTTCGTGATGATCTAGTGATATGAGTACCTCGTCAATGTGTTGTTGTTTAAAAATAGTTTCCAAATCCTGTACCCTACCCAAATAAGTCATGCTAGGCGCCTCTATATTATTTTCATCAACAAATCCAACACATTTATATCCGTAGTATAAATTTTCAGAAATGGTTTTATTAAATTCAATCGAGGTTGGATTGTTTCCTATAATGA
The DNA here is from genome assembly GCA_030832695.1 of Sediminibacterium sp. The sequence goes on from JAURIP010000294.1 coordinate 1,569, forward strand.
CCAATGCGTCATAAATAAAGCCTCCTTCAAATGCCGAATGTTGTTGCTTCCGAATAAAATATTTTAAAACAATAGATACTAAAAAATGTATTGTAATAAAATGAGTGAACCTAAAATAGTCCCCATAAACCGATTTGCTTAAAAATAAAAAGGAGCTTACTAATATTAAAAATAAAATATTAGTATAAATAGTATACAATATTTCCTCTGGGAATTTTTTATTAATTCGATTGCGATATAACCTACATTCATTCGCTGCTACAAACCAAATAAACAACAATAAAAAAATAAAGGAAAAATCATAAAAGGTTTTCGGAAAAACAAACCCCTCTTTTTTAATAAATACAGCTACTAATAAGGATAAAAGCAAACTAAATGCATCAATGCCTATTTGGAGTTTCTTATAATACTTATGGTTCCATTTCATTCAGCACGCTTTTTATTGACCAAGGCCTTAAGGTGATAAAGATATAAATCAGTTACCAAATCCCAATCATATTTCTCATTTAATCCATTGGAGACTATTAATCTTAAAGCACTCAGTTTTTCGGTATTTGCTTCAGCCCACTGAAACCAATTGCTTAATGCATGTATATCTTTTTTAAAGTAAGTGCCAAATTGATCGTTTTGCAACACTTCTCTACTAAAAACAGTATCTATAGCTCCTATCGCACATCCATTAGCCATTGCTTTTAATAAAGTGGGATTGGTCCCTCCAAATTCATGACCATGCATATATGCAAAACAATATTTATATAAGCTTGCTAATTCATCCCCGTTGGTGATATAACCAGTAAACACTAATCGGTCATCCTGGTATGATTTTATTTTTGTTGCATATGCATCTTGATAAGGAACATCTCCCACAATCACTAATTTTTTTGTACTACTTGAATTTATAAATCCTTCAATGATGATATCGCTATTGTTATCGGGTATCATTCTGCCCACAATTAAATAATAATCCTGCGATTGTATTTGCCATTTATTTAATAAAGCTTCTGAAGCCCCTTTATTGCTGTCGGCCCCATAAGTAATCACCACCGAATCCGTATTAAATTCATTTTTATAAATGGTTTGCATCGCCACCGCATCAGTCACAATGAGATCCATAAACCTTACCGCCATTTTTGCTGCCCATTTAAAATAGATGGCGCCAAATCCCTTCCATTTAGGTCGCATCCATTCCAATC
>JAURIP010000254.1 GCA_030832695.1 Sediminibacterium sp.
AAATGTATGGGGACCCAAACGCTTTTTATTATTTTATTTTTTATGTGGCTTGGGTGCAGCAGTGATACACTTGCTTATTTTATCCTATGAGTTTATACCCTTAAGCAATGAATATCAAAATTTGCTCACCTTAAGTAAATCCAATTCGCCAGGATTTGCAGATGCTGTAATAAAGTATGCGCAAGCACACCGCATTCCATTGACACGCATATTAAGTGATAATAAAGTGAGCTTGTCTACACCAGGCCTCGCACCTGAATTAATGGATTTAATCACTACTTATTATAATAAAACAATCAACACTGCGACTTTAGGGGCGAGTGGCGCCGTGTTTGGAATATTGATTGCATTTGTATATTTATTTCCTAATACCCATATCTATATTTATTTTTTATTCCCCATCAAAGCAAAATGGTTGGGTATTTTATATTTTGCTTTTGAATTATATAAAGCGTTGGAAAATTCAGCGGGTGATAATGTAGCAAGGTGGGCCCATGTGGGTGGCGCTATTGTAGGTTTTGTGTTGGTGTATTTATGGAAGAAGAAAGGGAACTCCTATTTATAATCGTTGATTAAATAAGCAGTATATGCAAACAGGTCCAAATCAAAAACCCCTATTAGGTGCTGACAATAATGCTTTAGTTGCACTGTTGGCTATCAATTTGGTCGCCTTTGTTATGTTGGGGTTTTTTAAAGTAATTTATTTTTTAGATGGCACCCCTATTGAATTATTTTATAAAAATATATTCCATTTATTTACGGTGCCCACTAGCGGCGATCAATGGCTTACACAAATTTGGAGTTTATTTACTTTTAATTGGATGCACGACGGCTTTTGGGAACTTTTTACCAATATGATTTGGTTAACCGTATTTGGATATGTGTTACAAATGAATCAATCTAATAAGCATTTGTTTCCTATTTATTTTTACGCCGGCTTAATGGGCGGCCTTTCCTACGTTATGATGTCCTTTGGTATTAGCGCAAATTTTATTTCCTTTCCTTTAATGGGTGCCAGCATGAGTGTAAGTGCGTTAGTGATGGCCGCCACATTAATAGCCCCTCGATTTAAACTTTTAGCCAATATTGGTAATGGCGTTCCTTTATGGATATTAAGTATTATTTACTTTGCATTACAGATTGCCACACTTACAAATTACCAATTTGCCAATTCGCTAGTTACAATAACATCGGTTTTAACAAGCGTTGTTTATGTGTTGTTATTAAAAAAGGGAGTTGATTTAGGCAAATGGATGCATAATTTATTACATTGGTTAAATAAAAGTGCAGCACCAAAAACCAATGGCTAAAAAATCACGCATAAGACGCATCGGTAAAAAAATATTTTTAATAGTACAGTTACTGCTGACTTTTTTATTTTTATATCCATTATTTATAAAACCGCTTCCATTGATTTGGATCAATGGGTTCTTAGGATTACTCGCACCTTATATTGTTATTGCACAACTACTTTTATTTATTTTTTGGTTGTTGGCAAAACCATCCCTATCACTCATTCCCTTGTTTACTTTAGCCATCGGCTGGGAAACCCTATTTTCCTTGGTGGCATGGCATCCGGGTATGAATATGGCACAAAAAAAGAAAGATAATATATGTCGTGTGATTAGCTGGAATGTCAAAGGGTTTAATGGCAATCAGGCAACGAGCACCTTAAAATTACGCACACAGGATATTGCGTATTCCATTCAAAAATGGAATCCTGATATTATATGTATGCAGGAGTATAACACCAATGATCGGCCCAATGACATTGCCAATCACGCTACCTACTTCAATAAGAATTATCCGTATAATTACTTTTCAAAAGATATTCAGATTGCTGAAAAATCTTATTTCTTAGGTTGTATTATTTTTTCGAAGTATCCAATCATAAAAGCACAACGGATTGCTTATACCAATCAGGAATCCTTAATTTACGTTGATTTATTAAGAGGAGATGATACCATTCGTGTTTTTACAACGCACTTAGCTTCCTATCGATTTAAACAGAATGATTTTATCGCCTTAGAAGCAACCGCTCAGGCGAATAGTATTGATATTGATGGCAAAAAGGGAGTACTTCGAAAAATGCGTACTGCTTTTGTTGAACGTGCAGTGCAAGCGCAAATAGTTAAAAAATATTTAGATGAAAGCCCCTATCCAAGTATCATCACGGGCGACTTTAATGATGTACCGAGTTCCTATACCTACAAAACAATTAGGGGTGATTGGTCCGATTCTTTTTTAGAAAAGGGATTTGGTATTGGTGCTTCTTATTTGGGCATTTCTCCTACCCTTCGCATTGACTATATCTTATCCAATGCTTCTTGGAAAACAAAAGCCTGGGAATCATTGGATGAAAACTTAAGCGATCATCATATGATCATGGCCGACCTGCAATTGATTAAGAATTAACCTTAATTATTTATTGAAAATAAAATATCTTTGAGGCAATACTAATTATGCCACTCAAGCTATACAACTCACTAACACGTCAAAAGGAAGTTTTTGAACCATTAAATGCACCTAATGTAGGTATGTATGTTTGTGGACCTACCGTAAGTGGTGAAAGTCATTTGGGGCATGCGCGTCCGTTCATCACCTTTGATGTGGTGTATCGCTTTTTAATGCATCTAGGCTATAAGGTGCGCTATGTAAGAAATATAACAGATGCAGGACATTTTGAAGAAGAAGGAAAGGTGGCTGATGATAAGATAGCTTCAAAAGCAATACTAGAAAAATTAGAACCCATGGAGCTTGTGCAAAAATATACGCACTTGTATCATTGGGCCATGGATCAGTTTAATAATTTACCGCCAAGTATCGAGCCTACTGCGACTGGACATATTATTGAACAAATAGAAATGATTAAAAAAATTATGCAGGATGGGTATGCATATGAAGCGAACGGCTCTGTTTATTTTGATGTTTTAAAATACAATGAGGACTATTCTAAAAAAAATCAACCTTATGGTATTTTGAGCGGTCGCAATTTAGAAGACCAATTGGATACGACGCGAGAGTTAGATAATCAAGACGAGAAAAAAAATAAAGTTGATTTTGCTTTATGGAAAAAAGCACCGGTAGAACACATAATGCGTTGGCAAAGCCCTTGGGGCGAAGGATTTCCGGGTTGGCACATTGAA
>JAURIP010000194.1 GCA_030832695.1 Sediminibacterium sp.
ATAAAGTAGAAAGGCCTTTTTTTACTACCATGACGCTGTAGTCTCATTTTTACTGCCATGTTAAATAGATATTTATTGGCGTTAACAAATAGGGTTAATAGGACGCGAAGATAATATAAAATGATGAAAAATGGTGCCTATTCGCAAAATAAATCATTAATTATACTGATAATCAAGTAGTTATCTCCTTAAACCAGGCATTTTACCTGGCACCATTCCGCCAGACATTTGCTTCATCATCTGTTTCATTTGGTCAAACTGCTTTATAAAAGCATTGATTTCTGCAATATCCTTACCCGAACCTTTGGCAATTCTTTGCTTTCTACTAGGTGAAAGTAAATCTGGATTACGACGTTCCATTACCGTCATTGATTGAATGATGGCTTCTACTCCTTTAAATGAATTATCATTAATGTCTACATCTTTCAAACTTTTTCCCATACCGGGGATCATTCCCATTAAGTCTTTTATATTACCCATCTTTTTTATCTGCTGTATCTGGGTTAAAAAATCTTCAAAATCAAACTGATTTTTTCTAATTTTTTTCTCTAATTTTTTTGCTTCCGCTTCATCAAATTGTGCCTGTGCTTTTTCAACCAATGAGCTAATATCTCCCATCCCCAAAATTCTTTGCGCCATCCTGTCGGGATAAAAAATATCTAAGGTCTCCATTTTTTCACCACTACTCATAAACTTGATTGGCTTATCAACTGTGTACTTTATGGATAAAGCCGCACCCCCTCTCGTATCTCCATCTAGCTTAGTTAACACAACACCAGTAAAGTCTAATCTTTCATTAAAAACTTTGGCAGTATTCACTGCATCCTGCCCTGTCATTGCATCTACGACAAATAATATTTCCTGTGGATTGATGGCAGCTTTAATATCTGCGACTTCATTCATCATCACTTCATCCACTGCCAAACGACCGGCAGTATCAACAATGATTACATTTTTATTATTTGCTTTTGCATAGACCAATGCGTTCTGAACAATAGATACTGCATTTTTATTTTCTCTTTCTACAAAAACATCTACCCCAACTTGTTCAGCTAATACGGTTAATTGATCCATCGCAGCTGGACGATAAATATCTGCAGCAACTAATAAGGGCGATTTTTTTTGCGCTTTTAAATAAGTCGCTAATTTTCCTGAAAAAGTAGTCTTTCCACTTCCTTGTAAACCTGCCACTAAAATGATCGTAGGGCTTTTAGATAAGTCCAATAAGGAAGCGGAGGATCCCATCAATGTTGTTAATTCATCCTGCACAATTTTAACCATCAATTGACCAGGACTAATGGCATTAATCACTTTTTCACCAATCGCTTTCTCTTTAATCTTATCTGTAAATTCCTTTGCAATTTTAAAATTGACATCCGCATCTAACAATGCTTTACGAATATCCTTTAAGGTATTCGCCACATTTAAATCATTAATACGCGCCTGCCCTTTAAGGTGCTTGAACGCCGATTCTAATTTTTCACTCAAACTATTAAACATACACAAATCATTATGGGGTGCAAATATAGGCCATCACTTTGAGTCTTATTTAAGTTAATCAGTCCAAGTGCCGATTATTTTATCAACTTTTGGTATATTTTAAGTTTTCTTAAAACATTGATTTACATATACTTATAACGTATTTAGGAAATATTCATAGGTACCTTAAAAAGCTGTGTATGAATTAACAAAAAAAATACTTGGAACCTACCAATTATTTAATATCATTGCAACGAACGAGCCCAAATTAAAGCGGCATTCGATTTATATGAGTAAGAAACAATTATTTACACTTGAATTTCCTGTGAGATGCTCACCAAATATATTATTTGAGTTTTTATCCACTGCTTCTGGATTGCAAGAATGGTTTGCTGATAAAGTGGACGAATGGGAAAACGTATTCAGTTTTTCATGGAACGGCGGAGTACCTGATAAGGCAGAATTATTAGACCAAGAAGCAGATAAATTCATCCGATTCAAATGGTTGCATAGCGAGAAAAACGAATACTTTGAATTTAGCATTGAGAAAACTGAGATCTCAAATCAAACCATTTTGATCATCAAAGATTTTGCTGAAAAAAATGAAATTAAAGACCAAAGTCGACTTTGGGAATATCAAATTAAAGAGCTTTTTCATCGCGTTGGAGGAAACTAATTAGTACTTTAACATTGTTCAAAAAATTAGACATACTAATTCTGCGCGCATTTATTGCGCCGTTTTTGGCTGCATTGGCCATTTGTATATTTGTGTTGACGATGCAATTCTTTTGGTTATACATTGATGATTTAGTGGGGAAAGGGCTTGACTTGATAACCATTCTAGAATTAATTGGCCTTGTATCTGTAAGCACTTTTACCACAGCACTTCCATTGGCATTACTATTTTCGTCCATTATGACTTTCGGTAATTTAGGAGAAAGCTTCGAATTGGTTGCCATAAAAGCCGCAGGTATTCCATTGACGCGATTTATGCGCCCCTTATTTTTATTTGCTATTTTATTAGCTGGACTTGCCTTTTTGTTTGCGAACAATATCATTCCGGTTACACAAATGAAACTCACTAATTTAAAATATGAAATCATTATCGCCAAGCCTGCCATTGATTTAAAAGAAGGTGTTTTTTATGATAAGATAGATGGCTATGTGATTAAATTAGGAAAAAAAGAAGCGAACGATAGTGTCATAAAAAATATTGTAATTTTTGAAAAAAGATTTGGATTGCAAGATAATTACCTAATTGCGGAGTCGGGGGTAATGCGCGTTTCTGCCAATAAAAAATTCTTGGAATTTATCATGTATAATGGATGGCGATACCAAGAAAGAGGTCTTCGGTCCACGACCAATACTGAATTTACCAGACTTTATTTTAAAGAGTATAAAAAAGTATTTGATTTGAAAAGCTTTCAATTCAATAAATCAAATGATATCTTATACGATCCTAAAATGCTAAGTGTACGACAATTAGGAAAAGCGATTGATTCTATTGCCAATATGGATAGTTTTTTTGTAAAAAGAACAGAACAAGAATTGACCCCCTACTTACGTTTTTTGTTATACAAAGACAGCACCCAATTATTTGGCAAAAAAGAATTAAAGACGCCTATCAAAAAATTAAATCAAATTATTCCTGATTCCATGGCGATAAGTGTAAGCGAAGCGGCGGGATATCAATTGTCCACTATTGACAATAACTTTAAAATGCTGGGGCAAATTTATACTGAAAATAAAAACGCAGTTTCCATACATAGTATTGAATGGCATCGAAAGTTTACTTTATCGATTGCATGTTTGGTATTGTTTTTAATTGGTGCGCCGCTTGGATCCATCATACGAAAAGGTGGATTGGGCACCCCCATGATTTCAGCAATCATATTTTTTGTCTTCTTTTTTCTATTCAATAATTTTGGCGAAAAATTGGCCAAATCGGGACAATGGTCTGTATTTAATGGGATGTGGTTGTCCTCCATGATTTTAGTCCCCATTGGTTTGTTCTTGATTTATAAGGCCATGCGTGATTCTCAGTTATTTAACCAGGAATTTTACTACCGACTTTTACAACCAATTAAAGTAACTTTACGTAAGTACTTTAAAAAATAAAATCATGTCAAATTCAACCCAAAATCGTCGCCAGTTTATTAAAACATCTAGTAAAGCGGGTATGGCTATTGCGGCTATGCCAATTTTTTCAAACATAGCAACAAATAGTTTTGATATCACGGCCTATCAGCAACACCCCTTGCCATATGCATATAATGCATTAGAACCTTATATTGATGCAATGACCATGGAAATTCATTACACAAAACATGCAGCAACCTATGCGACTAATTTGAAAGACGCTTGCGTGGCTGAAAAAGTGGACACTACGCAATTAGCATTGACCGATTTAATTAAAAATATTTCACGCTATAGCCCTAAGATGCGCAATAATGCAGGCGGTCATTATAACCATGAATTATTTTGGCAATTAATGAAGCCAGCG
>JAURIP010000321.1 GCA_030832695.1 Sediminibacterium sp.
ACATCAGGAAAAAAAATAGCCAAAGGGACGCATGGAAATCCACCACCACAGCCAATATCAATCACCTGTGTGCCTTTTTCCCACTCCGCAATGGCAGCTATGGAAAGGCTGTGTAAAACATGGTGTAAATATAGTTGGTCAATATCCTTTCGGGATACAACATTGATTTTCGCATTCCAATCCTTGTATGCTTCTTCCAAGGTCGCAAACTGTTGTAGTTGATGCGGCGTGAAGTCGGCAAAATATTTGGTGATTAGTTCCAATTTTTCTGTGGGGCTTTCCATACGCTAGGCAAGGTAAATAAATAATAGAACATAGACCAAAAATCAAATAAAACAAACCAGGGCCAAAGATCCAATTCGTTTAGCTTTTTCATGGCTCCTCTTAAAATACTTCCTTGTACCATTAAGCGAAGTGCCCATAAGCTAATTAATAAAATATATTGTTGGGTAAGAATGAGTGCTGCAATAAAAATAGGGTACACTAAAAATTGGCTAAATGCAAATAAACCAAGTAAAGCCGCATGTGATGTTTTATAATACTTACTCGTAGTATAATGACGATACTTTTGATTCATCCAATCCTGGAAAGTTGTTTTGGGCTCACTAATCGTGTGTGCATCATGATCAATCACAATGGCCGTATTTTTTTTATTGGCCACCTGATTGATAAATAAATCATCATCTCCGCTAGGCATCTGATTAATGGAGGAGAAACCTTTATTGCGTAAAAACACTTCTTTTTTATAAGATAAGTTGCGGCCAACACCCATATAAGGCAGGCCAGCAAGGGCATAGGAAAAATATTGCAATGCAGTTTGAAAAGTCTCAAAGCGAATCAACTTATTTAGGATGCCTGGTTTTTTTCGATAAGCGCCATAACCTAATACAATTTCAATATCATCATCATAGCCATCCTGCATTAATTGCATCCAATGTTCGCTCGCTGGAACACAATCTGCATCGGTTAACAATAAGGTTTCGTTTTTTGCAGATTTAATTCCAATAGACAAAGGAAACTTTTTCCCATTAATCATTTTAGCTTCCTGCGAAAGTAAAACCGGGTTTAAATTTTTAAATGATTTTTTAAATTCTTCAATTAAATATTTTGTTTCATCTTCTGAATTATCATTCACTAAAACCACCTCGTGAGTGGTACTATATTGTTGTACCAATACCCCTGGTAAATTATTCGCCAAATTATGAGCTTCGTCGCGCGCACATATTACTACTGAAATAGGATGCTCTACATTTACTAGCTTCGTTTTTTTCTTATAAAAAGCGAGTCTGAGGAAAAAAAACAAATAATAAAATAACTGAACGGCTATAATAAATACAAAAGCGCCTATCAATAGATTAGATAGTAATTGGTTGGTTAGCATGTTACAAAAGTAAAGCATGCCGGCACAGCTAATTCACTTGAATATTGAATGTGGAAAACATCCTTTTTGACCTTACCTTTGCCCCATGGCGGCATTAACATTTGAATTGCAAACCCAAAGTAAAACAGGCTCGGCTAGGGCTGGTAAAATTACCACCGATCATGGGGTGATTGAAACCCCTATATTCATGCCAGTGGGAACCATTGGTTCGGTAAAGGCAGTGACACAGCAGCAATTGAAAAAGGACATCAATGCCCAAATTATATTAGGTAATACTTATCATTTATACCTAAGACCAGGGCTGGAAGTACTTGAGGCTGCTGGTGGCTTGCATCAGTTTATGGGTTGGGATCGTCCCATATTAACCGATAGTGGGGGATATCAGGTTTTCTCTTTAGCGAACAATCGTAAGATAAAGCCAGAGGGCGTAATATTTCAATCGCATATTGATGGCAGTAAACATTTGTTTAGTCCTGAGAAAGTGATGGATATTCAAAGAACCATTGGGGGTGATATTATTATGGCCTTTGATGAATGCCCGCCATTTCCAAGTGAATATGACTATGTGAAAAAGAGTATGGATTTAACGCATGTTTGGTTGGATAAATGTGTGCATCAGTTTGATAACACACCTGATAAATATGGGTATACACAAAATTTATTCCCAATTGTGCAAGGGGGAATTTATGAAGATTTACGAAAAGCATCCTGTGAATATATCAGTTCAAAAAATGCAGTGGGTAATGCCATCGGCGGATTAAGTGTGGGAGAGCCGGAACAGCAATTGTATGATTTTACAGCTTTGTGTTGTGAAAATTTACCTGTGCAAAAACCAAGGTATTTAATGGGTGTGGGAACGCCTTGGAATATTTTAGAAGCCATTGATTTGGGTGTGGATATGTTTGATTGTGTTATGCCAACACGCAATGGTCGTAATGGAATGATATTTACTTCGCAAGGGGTGATCAATATTAAGAATTTGAAATGGGCGAAAGATTTCTCCCCCTTAGATCCAGGACTGCCCAATGAAATGAGTCAATATTATACCAAGGCATACTGCAGACATTTATTTATGGCAGATGAAATATTGGGC
>JAURIP010000139.1 GCA_030832695.1 Sediminibacterium sp.
ATTGCTGCTTAAAAAAGTAGCATAGATAGAAATACCAATGGCCCATCCTGGTATTTGTCCAGAAGCTTTTGTAAACTGATCCGTATTTTTATTTTTTCTTGAAAAATAATATCCGATACCAATCATTGCAAACAGGTAAATAAATACGATTGTCAAATCAACGATAGGAATATTTTGCATATTTAAAAGTAAAAATATAAATAATTATTTCGAAATATCTTGAACACATCTAAATCCTGTGTGCTGCAAACTTGTATCTGGACTGCTTTTCATTCTTCTTGATACTCTATAGCCTGAGCAATAGGCATCATTGCATAAAAAACTCCCTCCACGTAAAACTCTTTTTTGGGTATAAGGTTCATCCGGATCATAGCTTGTATTTGGACCCAGCGGATTTTTTGATGCTGAATCTTTTAAAGAGGTATAGTAATCATGTTTATACCAATCACTGCACCACTCCCAAACATTGCCCGCCATATCATACAAACCATATCCGTTGGGCAAATAAGATTTTACTGGAGCTAAAAGTTCATAGCCATCTTTTTTCAGATTCAGATAAGGAAACTTTCCTTCCCAGGTATTTGCTTTAGGCTTTCCTTCATTAATAGGTTCGTTCCCCCAAGGATACACCTGATCTAATTTTCCACCTCTTGATGCGTATTCCCATTCCGCTTCTGTTGGCAATCTTTTTCCGGCCCATTTACAATAAGCATTCACATCATCCCAACTTACTTGCACAACGGGGAAAAATTCTTTTCCTATTATAGTAGAATTGGGTCCATCAGGATGTTGCCAATCTGCACCAGCCATCCATTCCCACCATTGATTGTAATTATTTAAGTCTACTGGGCCTTTTGCTTGTTTAAAAACCAATGAAGCTGCAATCAATAATTCAGCTGGCGGTTTAGGCGTGCCCGGCGGTACCGATTTTTTTAATTCTTCCCAATCAGGTTTTCTTTCTGCAGTAGTTACATAACCTGTTGCCTCAACAAATTTTTTGAATTGCGCATTGGTTACTTCTGTTATATCCATAAAAAATGAATCAACACTTACTTTGTGTTTCGGAAATTCATCTCTATCGGCTTGTTCATTGTCTCCTCCCATATTAAATGCTCCTCCTGGTATCAATACCATTCCATTGATTGACTTTTCTGCAGTAAGATGAAAATGAATGCTGTCATGTGTATTAGTAGAAAATCTAGAGGGTATTTTCATACAACAAGATGGAAGCGTATCTATTTTTGTAGCCTTTTGCGCAGCCACTAATGTAACTGATAAGCTAGTATATATTAGTAATACACTTACTACCACTACTTTATTAGTTATTCTATGATTTAAAAATAACATCAACTTAATTAATTTTATTTGTCAATTTTCCAACTGGTCTTACGTGCTCTCCTTTTCTATTTTGTATATCATCTCCTAAATCCTTTCTTGCCTCCTCGGCTAATTTATTTAATTCGCTTACGATTAATGGATTTTGATTTTTTACATCATAGGCTTCCGACGGATCTCTTCTTAAATCATATAAGGCATATGGCATCATTATATTTTCAGGTGCATTTCCTGGGTAGCCGTCTTTTCCTGGGGCCTGATTTAAATAAGACCTAGATGGATGCTCAAATACTAATTTCCAATTATCTCTTCTTACCGCTTCCAAAGAATTGTTTCTGTAATAATAAAGGAAATTCTTACGAGGTGTTGCATTCATATCTCCTTTAAAAATTGAAAGTAAGCTTACTCCATCAATTTTATTTTCAGGTAATTCTAATTTACAAATACTCGCTATGGATGGCATTATATCTATAGCAGAAACCAATTGATTACAAATTTGACCTGATTGTATATTCCCTTTCCATCTTACAATAAATGGAACTCTATGACCTCCTTCATAGGTAGTGCCCTTGCCTTCTCTAAATCCACCTGGATTACCTGCATGATTACCATAGTTCAACCAAGGCCCGTTATCACTGGTAAAAATGACAATGGTATTTTTATCTAAACCATTTGATTTTAGAGTTTCCATAATGCGACCAATTCCATCATCTATTTCCTGTATTACATCTCCAAATAATCCTTGCTTGCTGGTTCCTCTAAATTTTTTAGAGGCATTGATAGGAACATGTGGCATACTGTGTGCAAGGTATAAGAAGAAAGGCTTGTTTTTATTTCGCTTGATGAAAGAAATGGCTGCATCTGTATATATGCCAGTTAAAGTAGATTGATCTTCTAAGGTTTTTATCTCTGCTATTTTATCATTGTCTTTAATTAAAGGCAAAATCGGATGTTTGGATTTATAATTTTCAGGTTTGGCAGGCGACCCATCGTAATCCATTGGCCACATATCGTTTGAATAAGGAATGCCTAAGTATTCATCAAAGCCTTGAGATAAAGGTAGAAAGGCTTTATTGTCTCCTAAATGCCACTTTCCAATAATAGCAGTGGCATAATTTTTTTGCTTCATCATCTCTGCAATGGTCACTTCTGAATGCGCTAAACCTGTTTCACTTCTTGGGCCTAATGCCCCTGCCATACCCACTCTATTGGCGTAACATCCTGTAAGCAATGCTGCCCTTGATGCACTACAAACAGCTTGAGGTGTTAAATAGTTTGTAAAACGGATGCCGTCTAATGCAATTTGATCAATATTTGGAGTTCGAATATCCAAAGCACCATAACAAGATAAATCTCCATAGCCTAAATCGTCCATCAACACTAAAACAATATTTGGTGTTTGTTCTTTGTTTTGCGAAAACCCAACAGAAAACATTAGGATCATGCAAAATATAAAAACGAATTTTATTTTATTTAAATACATCATATTTTATAAAATTATTTTTTGGAAGATTATTTTTTGGAAGAATTTTTTGTGGAAGATGTTTCTTTTTCTAAAATAGCTTTCGCTTCCTTATCCTGATATTTATATATTAAAATAGCAAGCTTAGTTTTTAAATTGCTAATGGTAGATTGATAATTTTTATCATGAATCAAATTTTTCATTTCACTTGGATCATTTTTTAAATCATAAAACTCCCAAGTCGTTTTTGCGTTATAGAAACGAATTAATTTATATTGTGGGGTACGTATACCAAAATGCGGGCTCACATGATGGGGCTCTGGATATTCATAATAATGATAGTAAAGCTCATCCTTCCATTGCTTGACTTGATTGTTTTTTAATACAGGCACTAATGATACACCCTGCACTTCTGCTGGTATCTTTACTTGTGCTAAATCTAAAATAGTGGGTGCCCAATCTATATTAGAAGCAAACCTAGTAATATGGGTACCTGGTTTTATGAGTGTAGGATATCTTATTAAGAAAGGCGTCTTCAATGATTCTTCATACATAAATCTTTTATCAAACCAACCATGTTCTCCCAGATAAAAGCCCTGATCTGAAACATACACCAGCACTGTATTTTCAACCAAATTATTCTTATCCAAGTAATCAAGAATTTTCCCAATATTTCGATCCATCGATTTTGCTACTGCTAAATAATCCTTCATGTAGCGTTGAAATTTCCATTTAGATAATTCTTTCCCACTTAACTTCTTTTCATCAAATTCTTTGGTCACTCCATCATAATATTTTTTTAAAACTGCGCGTTGTTCATCATTAAGTCTTTTAAAATCGCCAGTGATATAATCCATATGTACTTTTACATCCTCATTCATACGCATGGTTTTTTCCACAGTCATATCCTGATGCATGGCCGCTTCTCTTCCTTCATAGGTATCAAAAAAATTAGAAGGTAGGGGAAAATCAATGTCATCATAAACGCCTAAATCGGGCAAATCTGGTATCCATTCCCTATGGGTAGCTTTTTCTCCTATCACTAAACAAAAGGGCTTATTTGGGTCTCTTGTATTTAGCCAATCTAAAGATTTATCAGTGATAATATTAGTGACATATCCATTTTGCTTAATCGTATCTTTATTGCTGCTAATAAAATCTGGATTGTAATAATTCCCCTGCCCTCTTAGTATGTTAAAATAATCAAAGCCTTGCGGTAGATTTCCTAAATGCCATTTACCCACCCATGCTGTTTGATAATTATTTTCCTGTAACAAGCGTGAAAAAAGAAATTGATTTACATCAAACTTTTTTTCATTTATAGTATATCCATTTTGATGACTGTACTTTCCAGTTAATAAAGTAGCTCTGCTTGGCCCGCAGATTGAATTAGTCACAAACGAATTTTGAAAAATAGCACCTTCTTTCGCTATTCGATCAATATTCGGGGTAGGCATTAATTTACCTCCATAAGCACCAATGGCTTGAAAAGCGTGGTCATCGGAAATAATGAAAACAATATTGGGCTGTTTGGCTTTAGTGGAGATTTGAGCCAACAACTGACTAGAATGGCTAGCTAAAAAAATAAAGCTCAGTAAAATTGATTTTAAGTAATTCATCTTAAGGCAATGGGCTTTGGTAAATACTACCTTAAATATACTTAAATAATCTTTTCTCCCAATAGCGCTATAGCCTAATTACATTAAATCATATTAATTTATGTAATATATTTATACTAGCTATCTTTAAAATATTAGTAATCGAAATATGAAACTATATCTAATCGTCTCTTTATTTTTTATCAGTCAACTTAGTTACGGACAGCTAAAGTCAAAAAATGTACTTATTACCTATTATAGTAAAACAGCCAATACGCAATCCTTAGCCGAAGAAGTAGCAAAAGGAGCGCAATCTATACCAGGCGTTCACGTGGTACTTAAAAGTATTCAACAAACCACCACAAAGGATTTATTAGATGCAGATGCTATTATTATAGGTAGCCCTGTTTACAATGCGAACCTCGCACCCGAAGTGGTTAAATTTATGAGTGAATGGCCATTTGAGGGAAACCCATTAAAAGATAAAATAGGTGCTGCATTTGTTACCGCTGGTGGTATATCTGCTGGGGAGGAACTCGCGCAGGTTAATATATTACACTC
>JAURIP010000250.1 GCA_030832695.1 Sediminibacterium sp.
GCGACTAATTCATTTAATTCCTTTTCAGATCCTGGCAATAAAGTAGCGGCATCAGTTGCAAACAAAACATTTTTGAATGTTTGTGTAAATTGTTTTTTGATTGCGCTCAAATAAAATTCCTGTGTGCTGGTATTATCCTTGTCAAAAGAAGCACTTGTAATTGTTCTATTAGCTTCTTCATAAAATTTGCTAGCTATAATAATACCAACGCTATCTAAATATGGAAGTGCAAAAATAAATTGCCCACTGCTATCTACTTCAATTTTTGTAAAACTAGATTGGTCGGCAGGGTCAACTAAGTTGACAATTGCTGTAATTGTTTTTTTAGTAGTCGCATCTTTAATTAGTCCTTTTAGAAAAAACTTTTTATTTGCCCTGGTGGCTTTTGATAAAGTGACTTTATAAATATCCAATCCACCTCGGCTATCCGATCTGTCACTTGCAATATAGGCATCAACGCCATTGCTAGCAACAGCTATACTGCCTTCATTATCAAAAGTATTAATAGGGTAGCCCAAGTTTAAAGGGGTTGTCCAATTGCCATCTATTTTTTGATGCACAACAAAAAAATCAGCACCGCCATAACCCGACCAGCCTGTGGATGAAAAGTATAAACTATTATTATCTGCATGAATGAACGGTGTTTGCTCATCCCCAGAAGTATTTATTTGAGGGCCTAAATTCATGGCTTCTTCCCAACCCCCTTTTTCATTTTTGAATGCAATATATAAGTCAATGCCTCCCAGTCCGCCAGGACGATTGCTGCTAAAATACAATGCATTGCCATCTGGTGAAATACTGGGTGCACTATCCCAATAATCATTATTCACATTATGTCCTAAATTTTTTGGAGTGGTCCAATGAGTTCCAGCTTTTATTGATTTATAAATATCGTATCTGCCATACCCTTGTTCAGGGTAGTCGGCTGCAAAATACAAAGTTTGCATATCGGGTAAAAAGCTGACGCTTCCTTTTTTATCAGCAAAATTGATGGAGTCCTCCAATAATTTGGCTTTGGTAAAACTATTGGTGGTTAAGGTGCTTGTATAAAAATCTTCTCTGCGAATATTTAATTTTCGCATAAAAAATAAAACACTATCCTTGGATGAAAAATAGGGAAAATATTCAGGTGCAGCAGTGTTAATGCTATCTCCTAAATTATGAATACTAATTTCATCATTGGAAGGATGCGCAATTGCATAATTACAGGTAGTTAAAAAATTTAGCGCCTTTCCTTTTAAATCAGTGGTCATTTTTTCATTATTCAAATTCCCTAGGATTAAATCTTTTGCTTTGGTATAATCTCCAATACTTGCAAAAGCAGCCGCTTGTTTTATAAAGTAGGGAAAGCTTACCATTGCATCAAGTTGGATCGCCTTATTGTATAAGGGTATTGCAACGGTATATTTTTTTAAGTCTAAGTTTATTTGAAACAAGGTCAGTACTGGATCAATAAAATTAGAATCTGTTTGTATACATTTTTCCAGCAACGGGATGCATTTGTCATATTGTTGTTCATCAAAAGCGACTAATGCTTTTTGGTATAATTTTTCAGCAGCTGAACGATTGTTTTGCGCAAACGATGGATTGTATTTCAAACATGAAAACAATATAAGTAAGTAAAACACATAATGCGTTTTTCTATTATTCATAATCCATCAAATTGGGTACGTAAATATAAACTACTTAAGGAACTTGTATGTATTTATGCAGCTGCGCGCTTAATTCCCAATGCGGGTGCGCTTTAATATAATCAATTGCCAAAGGGGTCATAGTATCGGCCTTATCCCATTCTGGTTGTAAGTAAAGTTTACAATTGGGAGACACCCTTTTTTCAAAGCTTTCCGCCCAATCAATGTCGGATTTATTAAATACCACCACTTTTAATTCCGATGCAGCAGCAACGCTTTCTTCCAAGGGAAATTTGAACTTTTTTGGGGACAAGCAAATCCAATCCCATTGTCCAGATAATGGACTTGACCCTGAAGTTTCAATATGTGTTTGAAAACCAGCAGTTTTTAATGCGGTGGTTAATGGATCTAATACATGTAATAAAGGTTCACCTCCTGTGACAATTGCAATTTTACTTGGATGCGCTAAAGCGGCATTTACAATTTCATCAATACTTAAATGTGGATGTTTGTTTGCATCCCAACTTTCTTTAACATCACACCACACACAACCAACATCACATCCGGCAAGTCGAATAAAAAATGCAGCTTTACCTTGATGGTATCCTTCTCCTTGTAAGGAGTAAAACATTTCCATCACTGGATAGGTGGTTGTAGTACTCAAGCTTATTTATTTTGAGAAGCCTCGTAAGCCTTCATTGTATTTTTTAATAATCCTGCAATGGTCATTAAACCAACACCACCTGGAACAGGGGTAATCGCAGATGCTTTTGCACAAGCCTCATCATAATTCACATCGCCTTTAATTCTAAAACCTTTTTTGGCAGTAGCATCTTCCACTCTGGTAATACCCACATCTATAATCACTGCACCTGGTTTAATCATGTCGCCAGTTAAAAAATTAGGAACGCCTAATGCTGCAACAATGATATCTGCTTCCAAACAAATTTCTTTTAAATTTTTTGTATGACTATGGCAAAGTGTAACAGTGCAATTGCCTTGTGGAATATTACTACTTAATAAAATACTCATGGGTCTTCCAACAATATTACTGCGACCAATCACCACTGCATTTTTTCCTTTCGTTGGAATTTCAAAATGCGCTAACATTAATATTATACCGTATGGTGTTGCAGGAATAAAAGTAGGTAAGCCTTGAACTAATCTTCCCACATTCGCAGGATGAAATCCATCCACATCTTTCGCAGGGTTAATGGTCTCAATTACTTTTGCTTCATCAATATGTTTCGGAAGTGGCAACTGAACCAAAATACCATCAACACTAGGGTTGTTATTTAATTCAATGATTTTATCTAATAATATTTTTTCAGTAACAGCTGCATCCAACCGAACCAAAGTGGATTCAAAACCAGTTTCCTCGCAATTTTTCACTTTGCTTGCTACATAGGTTTCACTGGCACCATTATTGCCCACTAAAATGGCTGCCAAATGAGGGGATCGTTTCCCCGCAATGGTAAGTGCTTGTGTTTGAGCCAATAAAGTGGCTTTTACTGCTGCCGAAGCTATTTTCCCGTCTAGTATTAACATGCCACAAATTTAGTTATTTGA
>JAURIP010000094.1 GCA_030832695.1 Sediminibacterium sp.
GGTCCAATATCACTAAAGATCATTAAGTGCGGTTGGTAAGCCAATGCAGAATCTTGGAATCGTTTAAAATCATACACCTGTCTTTTCCCATTGGGCCCTTCGCCATTTGCGCCATCCCACCATAGTTCAAAAAATTTACCATACCCCGTTAATAATTCTTTCATGGTTTGGATATATACCTCATTATATTTAGGTGTTCCATAATCCGGATGGTTTCTATCCCATGGCGAAATATATACGCCCATTTCAATGCCCGCTTTTTTACAAGCTTCTGATAACATTTTTACCACATCCCCTTTGCCATTTAACCATTTACTTTCTCTTACAGTATGGGTACTGTATTTGCTTGGCCATAAACTAAATCCATCATGGTGTTTGGCGGTTAGGATAATTCCTTTTGCGCCTGCAGCTTTTGCAATTCTTGCCCATTGGTTGCAATCAAGTGCAGTTGGATTAAAAACATTGGGATCCTCACTTCCATGCCCCCACTCCAAATCAGTAAATGTATTTGGGCCAAAGTGAATAAATAAATAAAATTCTTTATCGTGCCATTCCAATTGCATTTTTGTTGGCAAAGGCCCAAAGGTTTTTTGTGCAAATAATGTCGCTGAATTTAAAATAAATAAAGTAATAATAATTTTAGTTGCGTTGTTGATTAGTTTCATAATTAATTTATTTTAGAAGCGCTCGTTTGTATAATTGTATGGTATTTTCTAATCCTAAATATAATGCGTCACTAATTAATGCATGTCCAATACTTACTTCGTCAATGTTTGAAATTTGTTGTATTAAGTAGGGTAAATTAAATCGATCTAAATCATGTCCTGCATTTATGCCCATTCCTAATTGATTCGCTAGGGCAGCCGCTATAATATATGGTGCAATGGCTGCTTCTTTATTACCTATTGCAAATTGCTTTGCATACATTTCAGTATACAATTCAATACGATCAGTTCCTGTAGTGGCAGCTGCTTGGACCATTTTTTCATCGGGATCAACAAAAATAGAAACGCGAATACCTGCACTTTTAAATTTTGAAATTATATTTTTCAGATAGGCCTGTTCGCTGATGGTATCCCAGCCATGGTCACTAGTTAATTGCCCAAGGGTGTCAGGAACTAAGGTTACTTGTGCTGGTTGTGTGGCTAAAACTAATGCTACAAATTTATCTTCCTTGGGATTACCTTCAATGTTGAACTCTGTCGTAATAATATTGCTTAAATCTTGCACATCTTGGTAACGAATATGCCTTTCATCGGGTCGGGGATGAACAGTAATGCCCTCCGCCCCAAATCGTTCACAATCCTTGGCCACTTTTACCAAATTTGGATTATCGCCGCCACGACTATTTCTTAAAGTAGCGATCTTATTTATATTCACACTTAAACGAGTCATGAGCGAATTTAAGTTATTTTTGTAACTCAATTAAAAGAGAATGTCTTATTCTAGTTTAGAGGCTTGTTTACTTGATTTGGAGCGGACTGGGCAGCTTTTGCGCATAAAAGAACAGGTAGATCCAAATTTGGAGATGGCCGCAATACATTTGCGTGTTTTTGAGCAAAAAGGGCCTGCTATTTTATTCGAAAATGTAAAAGGATCCAAATTTCGTGCTGCGAGTAATATTTTTGGAACACTTGAGCGAAGTCAATTTATTTTTAGGGATACGCTTACTAAAGTAAAGCAATTGATTGATATTAAAATTGATCCCACAGCGGCTATTAAAAATCCATTAAAATCACTTGCTGCCTTGCCCGCAGCATTGAATGCGTTGCCCAAAAAAAATCCAATTTCAAAACCGGTTTTATTTGAAGAAATAAATATTAGCGATCTTCCATTAATTCATCATTGGTCAATGGATGGGGGTGCATTTGTAACACTGCCACAAGTATATACAGAGGATGCCGATAAGCCAGGCATCGAAAATTCAAATTTAGGCATGTACCGTATTCAATTAGATGGGAATGATTATATTTTAAATAAGGAAGTGGGGTTGCATTATCAATTACATCGTGGTATTGGGGTGCATCAAACAAAAGCAAACAAAAAAGGATTGCCTTTAAAAGTGAGTTGCTTTGTGGGCGGTCCGCCAGCGCATTCAGTAGCTGCAGTGATGCCACTTCCCGAAGGCATGAGTGAAATGAATTTTGCAGGTGTATTGGCAGGAAAAAGATTTGGGTATAGTTATGTTGATGGATATTGTATAAGTACAGATGCCGATTTTGTGATCACAGGCGAAGTATTCCCTGGTGAAAATAAAACAGAAGGTCCTTTTGGTGATCATCTTGGCTATTATAGTTTGCAACATCCATTCCCGGTGATGAAAGTGCATAAAGTGTATGCGCGAAAAAATGCCATTTGGGCGTTCACTGTTGTCGGTAGGCCACCGCAAGAAGATACCAGCTTTGGACAATTGATACATAGTATGACAGGATCAGCTGTGTCGAATGAAATTCCTGGTTTAAAAGAAGTGCATGCAGTAGACGCTGCAGGCGTTCATCCATTATTATTAGCGATTGGAAGTGAAAGATACACACCGTATTTACAAAATAAAAAACCCGCTGAAATTTTAACAATTGCAAATCATATTTTAGGTACTGGACAATTAAGCTTAGCAAAATTTGTTTTTATAACAGCCGATGATTCCAATCAAATAAGTACACATGAAGTGCCTGCTTATTTACAATTTTTATTAGAACGCATTGATTTAACTAGCGATATTCATTTTTACACGAAAACAACCATGGATACTTTGGATTATTCTGGTGAAAATTTAAATGCGGGGTCCAAAGTAGTGATTGCTGCTTATGGGGATGTGAAACGAAGTTTGGCAAGCAACGTGCCAGAGCAGATTCATCAATTAAATGCAAATGCAAAATTAGTATTATCTGGTATTATCGCATTAGATGCCGCATTAATAAATACAAAAGGGCTGCAAGAAAAATTAAAAGGGCAGGGGGCAAATTTATTAAACGAGTTAGGCGTAGTCATGTTAATATTAACTGAAAATCCAAGTTGGATGGCAGAAAAGATTAATAATTTTTTATGGGCTTGTTTTACAAGAACGAATCCGTCGCATGATATGGAAGGAGTGGATAGTTTTATCGATCAAAAACATTGGGGCGCAAATGGTCCTTTAATTTTTGATGCGACAATAAAAAAACACCATGCACCCCCTGTTGAAAAAAATGCAGCCATTGAAAAAAGAGTAGATACGATACTAGCTAAATACGGGTATTAACATTCAATCCAAGTATGATCGGCTAATAATTTCACCGTTGCAATAAATCCGGCAAATGGCCCCGAGCCGCCGCCCCATTCACTAGGAGCTACTAGTGATAAAACATGTGAGCCATCCGTTTTTTCATATACATGATATACTTGACCTATTTGCGGCTTGAAAGTTATTTTAGCTTCGTAAATCATCAAGCTTAACTCCTTACGTTTACGTATTTCTTGTGCTTGCCTTGCCAATAATTCAATTTGTTCCTTAATTTGATTTAGCTGCATGTTGGTTTGATCCTCCATGGCAGATAAAGCTTTGTGTTTGATAACCCCTTCCTTGGTGGGTCTTATTGCAACACTTCCTGCAGAGGAGGCATAGGGGAGCACACTTAATTGTTTATGATAAATTTCAATATTTTTAAATGGATCGCCATTTTCTTTAAAACCGTATTGGGTCACTTTTAAAAATCCATTGGCTAATATTTCATGAACCACTTTTAAAACTTCCTTATTATCCTTATTAAACTGCACTGTTAAGCAGGAGCCATTATTCACTTCGGCAATAACTTCATTGCCTAATAAATGGTTGTCAAAGGGCTGTGCGATGCCATTGGGATTTACACTATACTGGGCATAAAAAGCTTCATTTTCTATGTTTACCCAATTATGACTAAAGCTGAGTGCATGGGCATTTTGAACGCTTTCAATTTTGTAATTTCCGGATTTTGGAACGAGTTGGTACTCGAATTCACTTTTTTCGGGGAATAACTGCCAGCTGGCTAAAAAATTATATGCTTGAACCATAAATTATACAACAAAAATAAGGGCTAAAGGTTGAATTTGGGCCAGTGGATTTTTAATTAATTTCAACAAAATCGGGCTTCTGAATGATGGTTGAATTGTATTTATATTTCAAATTGGTAATGAAGCTAAAATTCCATGGGCTTACTTGCAAATTCGTTCGGGGTAGGTAAAAGCATTTTAATTCAATAGTCCCAAATATTAGGTTTTCATTACGTATTCTGGTGCCTGTCCCCACTGCAGTAAATACCCCGCCATTCTTTTTTACTTCGTCAATGGCTTTTATATACGTAAGGTTGGCAAACACAAATGGGGAGGATTTAAATCCATATAATGTTTTTGTACTGTATAAAACCGATTCCCAATTGCCTGAAATACGGGTACCCCCTTTGATCTGTTCTTTGTTTAATTGCGGAATGCCATAATTACTATAAATCAATAATGCCTCGTTAAATTTATTATTTAAAGTTTGTGCAATACTAACATTGAATATATGTCGGTAGGGTGATCCACTTTCGATATATTTTAATTTGCCTATTATTTCCAAGCTAGATAAGAACCTAAAATCCTGGTATTTTTTTTCTGCGTAGCTACTGCCTATATTGACATTTAAGTGCGAATAATTTCCAGAGGATTGCAATGCGTATTTTTCATATTTCAAACCAGCATATGAAATGCTATTTATTTCTCTGTAGTATTTTCCAAAAGTTAAGCTCAAGGATTGTCCAATAGGCAAATCCTCGTTACGTCCAAAGCCATATAAATACTTTGTTCTGATAATATTTTGGTTGAATACAGTGATTGAAAAAAAATTAGCATTAATATTTCGATAATCTTTATCCAATTGGGCTAAGAAGTTAATAGGGCGAATATTGAAACTGTTTTCAAGGTGACGTAACTGTATAATATGACGTCGATTAATTTTATTTATTTTTGTTTTAAAAAATAGCTGGTATCCAACCCAAAAATCTTTGGTGTCGTAATGGTAATTTAATTTGCTATCAAATAAACTATCACTCCATTTATTAGGATAAGCATTGGTGTTTTTAAATTCCATTAGTTCGAATCCGCCCGTCCAATTACTTAAAGGATGGAGAAATGGAAGTTCACCCAATAAGTATTTATTTATGGCTGACCTTGATCCATCGGAAATGCTATTTGTATAGTTGTTGATTCCTCCATTAATATTAATAAAACTTCCAAAAATGTTTCTTAGCTGTAGGTTATATCCCCAGGCAGGTTTCGGTATTCGGGTATTGTCAAAATTGTTATTAATTTTTAATGCATTCCCTGTGCCAAATAAATTTTCATCACTCAATGAGGCGTCAAATGAATTTTGATTTTTTAAATTTAAACTTCCTCCTAATGGAAATATATCCTTGGTGATGATAAATAGGTCTATTTTATTGGTGTCGTATTTTACAGGTAGTGCAATAATTCGCGCATCTTGAATGAAGGTTAGATCCCTTAACCATTTTTCATTATAGGCAATGATGGTAGGACTGAGTAGTTCGTTGGGTTTGAAAAATAAGTTTTTTCTAATCGTATTATCAGATGAATTTTTATGTAGCTTATTGGCAATATTTGTAAACTTGTCCTTTTGGTTTATTTGAGGAAGGTTGATATTGGTGGAGAAATTATGTTGTTCAATAATGATATTGTTGATTTGTTTGCCATTATATTTTGACAATAGCTCAATATTGTTTGCAATCACATCTCTATTTGTATCGGTCATGGATTCGGCATTACCTGTAATACTTTTTAAAATTTTAAGTTTTAGGGATGATTTGTTTTTGTCAATAGCATGTTGTTTTACAATACTATCTGATTCATTATTTTGTGCATAAAGGGAACATTGATTGAAAAGTAAAGCCAACCATAAAATAAGTACTACCCTCATGATATTTTTGTATGCAGCTCAAATTTAGGGAATATAACTAACAATAAGCCCCGTCCCCCCGAGTACTCGGGGGGACGGGGCTTATTGTATCAAGGCAGTGATTTTAAGTTAAACTTACCTATTAAAGCTTTGGGTTGATTACAGAGTTTTAACAGCTCTACTTATTAATGATTCCATAGGTATATGTAACATCTTTCCAATAGGTTTTCCGTTTCGGTAACTGATAACACGCAATATTGTTGCATCGTTAGGAACTATAAAAGTTCCTGTATATTCGGTACTAAAGTTATCTGGTAATGATTCGTCAATGGAATAGTAAAATTTTAGATTATCTACTTCACCTTCCATTTTAGCAATAAGTTCACCTTTTGTGTTAGTGGTGGTTGTGACAATTGGATCGTACATACTTTTAGCATGTTTAATATTTAAAGCATCTAAAATTTCAAATTGCTTTTCTACTTTTTCGGAAAAATTTTGCCAATTCTTTTTCTCTTTTGGTGACCAGAGCGTTTCTGCAATGGACA
>JAURIP010000140.1 GCA_030832695.1 Sediminibacterium sp.
AGTGTACGATCGGCCTTTCAGGATAAGTCCTATGTGGAAGTTGGCACCATGGTAAAAAATAAAGAAAAACTATTAAGGGCAATTCCTGCTATTCAGCCAGTGAGCAATAAAAATTTAAATCGCATTGCTTCTGGATATGGTTATAGAATTGATCCTTTATATAAGGACTATCGTTTACACGCAGGACTTGATTTTACGGCTCCCTCTGGAACGCCGATTTATGCAACGGCAGATGGGGTAGTGCAGGCGGCAGGATTTAATAGTGATGGTTATGGAAACAAAGTGGTGATCAATCATGGCTATGGCTATCAAACTTTATATGGTCATATGGTACGCGTCAAAGCCAAGGTGGGACAGACAGTGAAAAGGGGTGAAGTGATTGGTTATATTGGTAGCACCGGAAAAAGTACGGGTCCGCATTGTCATTATGAAGTCATTAAAAGAGGGGCTAAAGTAGATCCTGTTTACTATTTTTATAATGATTTAACCCCTGCACAATTTGACAGAATATTGAAAGCTGCCGCGGCGAATAAACAAAGTTTAGATTAATAATTTTGAATATTATTTTATTGCATTTCACATTCAAATTACATTAGATGGATCCACAAGTACTTGCATTTTTAAATAGAATAACCTATAGCATCGGGTTCACTTTGTTATGGATGTTTTCCAATACCACTTTGGGTATTATGCTAGGCTATGCATTTATACAAGATCATTGGCGTATTAGTAATGTCTTGTTTTATATTTACCTTATTGGAAGTTTTGTTGCCTTCATGTATGGCCTGTATCGGCTATGGAAGACCCCTGTTAAATTTGATGAATATTAGTGAGGGTGCTATGGTTTAATTGGTATTAACTACTATGGTCTGAAATAATTTTCCAACCTGTTTTGGTTTTTTTAAATACCAAAGTATATATCCCATTTACATCTCCAACGGTTCGTTTTAGAAACCATTTTCCAATGACAAAAAAGTGGTTCTTACTGAGCGGTTTAATACTTACAATATCAAAATTTAATTTGCCCATATGGCTGGTGTCGGGATAACTTTTTTTATAGTTAGCTAAGGTATTTTTATAACCATAGGTAGGCCCCGACTTTCCAATAAATACAAGGCTATCATTATTCCAATAACCCGCCATAAAGGTAACAAGGTCGCCCTTGTTCCATGCAGCTGTTTGATTATGTAAGATTGTTCGAATGGCTTTTATATTGTCTTGCTCATTTTCATAGGTGATTGTAACATCAATAGTAGCTTCGGATTTTGTTAGCGTGGTATTTTGGGCAAATAAATTTTGCGACAATAAAATACCCATTAAAATGATATACTTTTTCATATAGGTGTTTTGAATTCAGTGAAAAGTTAAGATAAATAAATAAATCTCCCTAATTTGTGGTTATGACATACAAGGCGCATTTAAAAAAAGATATAAAATTAGCAACGCTTTTGGCGGCAGATACCCATATTTTAAAAAAAAGGAAAAACACACCCATTCGATTAATCGCTAGTATTATTAGCCAACAGTTAAGTACCAAAGTAGCGAAGATTATTTTTTTACGTTTTTTGGATTTGTATGCTGGCAAGGAACCTACTTGTATGCAGGTTTTAGCCACCAATCCAACGGTGTTGAGGGGTATTGGCTTGAGTAATTCAAAAGTAAATTATGTGCAAAATGTAGCAGTATTTTTTATTGAAAACAAGGTGACTGATAAGCAGCTATACACCATGCCACCGGAGCAGGTGATTGAATTACTGACACAAATAAAAGGCGTAGGGAAGTGGACGGTTGAAATGTTACTCATGTTTAGTTTAGGGCAGGAAGATGTTTTTGCAGTTGATGACCTAGGTATTCAGCAGGCAATGATTAAATTATATAAGATTAAGTTTGAAACAAAAAAAGACTTGAGAACAAAAATGTTAAAAAAATCACTTTCCTGGTCACCTTATAGAACTTATGCTTGTTTGCATTTATGGCAATGGAAGGATAACGGTGCTGTATAATTAAGCTGAATTTCGAGCTGCATTAATTACACCAAACATAGTTCGGGTTACTAATTTTTCGTAGGCTTCTTTTAAGTTGGTGTCAATGGTGGACTCCTGTACTTTACAAAGTGCATATTGTTGTATCGTAAGTAAGGGCAGGACAATGCGGTCTCTAAGTAAAATGGAGTGTTTCGCCAAAGTATCTTTTTCCATTAAACTATTACACTTATTTAATTCTAAATATAATTGGGTAGTTAATATAAACTCGTCTTTAATGATTTGACGAAATGTATTAAACTTATCGTCGTTTTCAACATACTTAGTAATAGCAAAGTTGGACTTCACCATACTCATCATACTATTATCAACCAGGGTTCTAAAAAAAGCACTGGTATTAAACAGGGAGGTGACATCATTCCAAAGTCCTTTTTCTTTTAATACTTGAAGCGCAGTGCCCACCCCATAATAACCGGGTACATTTTGTTTTAATTGACTCCAGCTACCTACAAAAGGGATGGCCCTTAAATCGGAAAAACTAAGTTCGTTTTTCGATCCTCGTTTAGTAGGCCTACTCGCAATATTACTTTTACCATAATAATGGAGCGGACTAAATTTTTGTAAATAAGGAAGGAATAGTGGATTTTGCTTTAATTGTTGGTAGCTAACATAACTTATATGACCAAGTTCTTCTAATAGCTCCCTATTTATTTCACTGAGCTGAAGCTTGGCATTGGCAAATATTTCATTACTAATTCCGGCACTCATTAACTGCTCAATATTAAATTGTGCTGATTGTATGGTTCCAAAATTTGAAGTAATCGTTTGACCTTGTACCGTTAATTGAATTTCTTCATTTTCAATTTGGTTGCCCATGGATGCGTAAAATTGATGGGTTTTACCACCACCTCTTGAAGGTGGTCCACCACGACCATCAAAAAATTTAACCACAATATTATTCGCTCTTGAAATTTTAGTGAGCGTTTCCTTGGCTTTATAAATACTCCAATTGGCTTGTAAGTAACCTCCATCTTTGGTACCATCGCTAAATCCTAACATGATGGGTTGTTGCGCCTGTCGATTTTGTAAATGTATTTTGTATAAGGGGTCATTATATAAAAAAGACATAATTCCCTCAGCGTTGGTTAAATCTTCAATCGTCTCAAATAATGGAACAATATCTAAGTTGGATAAATGGGGGTCCCATCCGCAAAGTCTGCATAATGCATATAGCTCCATTACATTCATTGCCGATTGACAATTGCTAATAATATAGCGGTGACATCCGGGAATGCCATTCATTTTTTGAACAGTAGTAATCGCATAAATACTTTCAAGGGTATCCTTGGTCATTGTTTCCTTAAAATCAGCAGGGTTTAATTGTCCCTCTAATTTTGCTAATATCCCTATTTGATCATCGCTAGTTAGTTCATTGTAATTTTTTGGCAATATACCTTTCCCATTTTGTTGTAATAGGGTTTGATGTACATCTATTAAAACAGCATGGTGTATTCTGCTATCCTGTCTAATGTCTAGTGATGCAAAATGGGTGCCAAATAATTTTACTTTGTGGATTAAGCTTTCTAGTCTAGATAAGTATAATGAATAATTACCTTCGATGATGATGTTTTTAATTTTGGTAAGACAATCAATGATTTCATTCGCGGTGATTGGCTTTGCTTCATCTGGCCTGAAAACATTTTCATACAATGAAGCTTCCAATTCATTGACTAAAACATCCACACCTGAAAAAGTTAATTTCCGTTTTAGTTTTCTTATATCTCTATAATAACAAACAATTATACTGCTTCGTAATGCTTTGGCTACATTTAATGTAGTTTCCCCATTTACAAATGGATTGCCATCTCGGTCACCACCAGGCCAAAAGCCTAACTCAATAAATGGATTTTCGCCGTCGTATTGATTATCGAATACGTCTCGAACAATGCTGCTATAAATATTGCCTATGGAATGGTAAAAAATATTTTCTAAGTACCACATTAAAGTTAAAGCCTCATCCGTAGGTGTGGGTTGCTTCTTATTAAAAAAGGGTGTAAGTCCTAATTGCTGAATATATTGATTGATGGTGTTAAAATCATTTTTACCAATGGCTTCCCCCATATCATGGATGATGCCTAATACATTTGCCGGATAAAATTGTGTGGGATGTGCTGTTAATACAAGTCGGACTTTGAATTTTTCTAGTTTCTTTTTTAGGGCATCTGTATTATCCAAAAATTCAGCATCTCTAATGAGCGCCTTTAAACTTCCAATACCATCTATTTCATTAACACTGGTGAATGCGGCATCCTCAATTGCATCAAACAATACCACTTGTCTTTCCATATATTGTACATACTTAAAAAGATGGTCTATTTTTTCTTGTTCACTCTCCACATAAGTATGTTGTTTAAAAAAGTAGTCGACAATTTCAATAGGTGATTTGTCTTTACTAAATCCTTCCTCACATGTTTGTAATAAAATGGGTAATAAAGCACCCACATTGGCTACACCCGAGTAAGGGAGCGCAGCAAATAAACTATTATATATAATGTATTTGTCAGAAACATTTTTTCTGAATTGAATTGCGTAATTATGTGAGCTTGTAGGCATGTTATTGTACTATAAAGGTAGCACAATTTAAATTAGATTCCCTGAAACCCTTATCTGTATTGATTCCTAATGAATGTTCGTTTTAAGCATTTACAATGCGTTGTAGGTAGGAACTTTGATATCATGATAAAAAGCAAAGGTCCAATTTTCGAGTTGTCCCTTTTCCCACCATTGTTGCCGCCACTCCATGGCTAATTTACCATCTAAGTCATACTTGGCTACAAACCTTGATTTCATCTGTTGTAGTTGGGGTGCTACGTCTGCGCCAAAAAATATAATTTCTGCCTGTTCTTTAATCCAACACACTTGATGATACAAACAATG
>JAURIP010000042.1 GCA_030832695.1 Sediminibacterium sp.
ACTACTAAGGTGGAAAATTTTCAACAAGGAAGTTTTTT
The DNA here is from genome assembly GCA_030832695.1 of Sediminibacterium sp. The sequence goes on from JAURIP010000042.1 coordinate 39, forward strand.
AATTACAGCATTAACCGATTTGGTGGAGGAAGCGGTGATGCGCGAATTTGAACGAATAAATAATAGAGGGGGCGTGTTGGGCGCCATGGAAAGAATGTACCAACGTACTAAAATTCAGGAGGAGAGTTTGCTATATGAAACAAAAAAACACGCGGGTGAAATTCCAATTATTGGGGTTAATGCCTTTGTGAATCAGGAGCAAAAACACAATGCCGATCAACAACCCATTTTCAGGTCCTCCACAGTTGAACAAAATGGGCAAATACAGCACGTGGACGCATTTAAAAAAAGAAACCAATCTGTGTCCGAAATTCATTTAAAAAAGCTCCAAAAAGCAGCCATAAATAATGAAAATATTTTTACCCTATTAATGGAAGCCGTCAAATATTGCAGTTTAGGCCAAATTTCCAATGCCTTGTACCAGGTGGGGGGTAAATACAGCCGAAATTTGTAAAAAAACGATACCTTTGGCCCTCGTTAAATACGGTTAAAATTTCACAAATGAACACAGATAAAAACACGGTCATTGGGTTTATATTGTTAGCGGGTTTATTTTTTACTTATTTCTGGTACACCAACAAGCAACAAACTGATTTGACTGCTTACAAGAAGCATTTTGATGACTCCGTTATGATGTTAAAAGCGGAAGCGGCTAAAGCAGCGGCTACCAAAAATCCAATCATTTCCGATACTTCGAAACAAGCGGGCGCTCTTGCTGCGGTTATTGCAGATTCTGTGAAAGAACAATTCACTGAATTGGAAAATGAATTAGTAAAAGTAAAATTTAGTAACAAAGGGGGACAAGTGGTTGGCGTTACATTAAAAAAGTATAGCAATAATCAAAAGCAATTGGTACAATTGGGGGATAGCAGTTCCTTGAATTATTCAGTGAATATAGGTGATAATAAAACTGCTCAGGTGAATAAAGTATTGTTCACAACTGTGAATGTATTACCTAATAAATCAGGTATACAACAATTGGAGTATGTATGGGCAACACCTAACGGCAAAGTGATACGTCACTTATTTTCATTAGCCCCTAATAAATACAATGTAGATTGGTCTATTCAATTACAGGGTGCGTCAACTTTGTTTACAAACCAACAAGTAAATTTTCTTTGGGATGTTCATTCTTACCAACAGGAGCGTACTTCAGTATATGAGCGTCAAATGTCAAATATTTGTTTCTCTGAAGGCAATGAGTTTGATTATATTTCAAGTAATACAACACATACGTTTGAAAAGCCAGTGCAATGGATTGGATTGGTGCAGCAATTTTTCGCTACTTCCATTATTTACAAACAAGGCTTTGTTTCAGGTAAAGTAGATTGGCAACGTAAAATTGATAGCAGCAATGGCTTAGCTACCATGCAGTCGCAATTGCAAACAAAGTTGACCGGTGATAATGCGAATATTGATTTTTCATTGTACTATGGGCCTAATGATTTTCAAATATTAAAATCTCAAGCGCCTGAAATGGAAAAAATAGTAAACTTAGGAAGAGACCTATATTCCTTTGTTCGCCCTATTAATAAATATATTATAATGCCTGTATTTGATTTTTTTGCAGGCTTTGTTAAAAACTTTGGGTGGGTTATTTTTTTACTTACCATATTCATCAGGTTAGTTACCTCTCCTTTGACCTATTCAAGTTTTTTGAGTAGTGCTAAAATGAAAGTATTAAAACCTGAACTTGATGACATCAAGAAAAAATTGGGTGATGACCAACAAGGTTTCGCGATGGAGCAAATGAAGTTGTTCAGAGAAGCAGGTGTAAACCCATTGGGTGGCTGTATTCCAGCATTATTACAAATTCCAATTTTCTTTGCATTATATAGTTACTTTAATTCTGCTATTTCCTTAAGAGGGCAATCCTTTTTATGGAGCCATGATTTATCAAGCTATGATTCAATTTTTACTTTACCATTTACCATTCCATTGGGCTTTGGTAATCATATCAGTTTGTTTACCTTATTGGCAGTATTTACAAGTTTCTTGATGTCGATTTATAATATGGCAATGACACCTACTCAGGACAATCCAGCATTAAAGTACATGCCTTATATTTTTCCATTCATGTTACTTTTCATTTTTAATGGATTGCCATCTGCTTTAACTTGGTATTATACCGTATCGAACGTCATTACTTTATTAATGCAATTAGTCATTCAAAAAGTAATTATTAATCATGATAAAATTTTGGCAGATATTGATGTGAAAAGAAAAACGCCAAAGAAAAAAAGTAATTGGCAAAGCAAATACGAACAAATGGTAGATGCCCAAAAAAAGGTGCAAACCTTAAAGGACAAGACTAAAAAATAACATTTTTACTTAAAAGAGACCAACCTACAGGAGGGTCTCTTTTTTTATATCAGTAAATGAACTTCAAACATATCCCCCTTATTGTATGCGTTTTATTTGTAAGTGCCTATGCGCATGCACAAGCCAAAGTACTAGGGGAGTGTACGATTCAATTTAATATTCAACAGCAACAAAAAAGTGAATGGGTAGCTATTGGTTCAAAAAAAGTTTTGATCAAAGGGAATCAATGTAAAACAATTTTAGCGACACCCCAGTTGGTGCAAACTTTAATTTTTAATCTTCAACAGGAAAAAGCTATTGTTACAAAGGAAGTAGGTAATAATAAATATTTACAAGAAATAATTTATCCGCCTGCAAGCTTGGCAACTTTAATTTCAATGAAGGAGGTTACAGGGGATACCCTTAACCTACTTGGTTATCATTGCAAAAAAGTGAAGCTTGAATTGAGTGATGGGGTTGTTTATGAAGTTTATTATACACCTGACTTAATACCTTCAGTGACTACATTTGAATTTGCATTTAAGGAGGTACAAGGCTTAGTTTTAGGCTATAGTATTATCAATAAAAATGATCCAGTCATTAAATATATGGCGACCCTATTGGATCTTAGTCCCATCACATTGAATCAATTTCAAATTAATAAATCGGAATTTCAAATACTTGATTAAGTTAAGTAAGCCAGGCGCTTATTCCCGTAATAAGGTTGTGCTAATAAGGGTGCACTAGTAATACTGAATCCGTTGTTTGAAACTAATACTAAATACTAAGGTTGAATACGAATGCTGGATAATAAGGTTGCACTACCAATGTTAAATAGTACTAATGAATACTAAGGCTGAATACGGGTAGGTGCTTTAAATTTAGGCAAGATAACTTTATAACGATAAGGAATTACATAAGAAATATTTCCTTTGTTATATTTTAAATAAGCGGCATTACTACTATTGCTTATGGTGCTAAGTCCTTTAAATTCTAAACTTGATTTTAAAGTATAAAAGCTCGCTGTTTTGCGTGCCATACTTCCTAAGTTTTTTAAAGAATACTTTTCTTCTACTTTTCTAGTTTCTAAAGTAGTGGTGATTACCGTACTCGCATAAGTGCTAACTGAAATAACCAAACCGGTTATTATACAAGTCACTAATAATATGTTTTTTATAATACGCATTCGTCTACGAAGGTAGTATTTTTTGAACTTCATAATAAAAAATATTTTTAACCTTTATTTAGGGGCTATGTGAACAATAAAATATTGATTATTAAGGGGTTGTTTGTATATTTATTTGAGCGGTGATTGATCGATCAATAATAATTTAAAACATTGATAATCAATACCTTACTAACCTGTAAATAATCATTATTATGTTTAATCCACACGAAGAAGAGGAGGAAGCTAGGGATATTCAGGAGTTAATGCAACGTTACCAAAATTTAATATTGGGCAGGGCCAATGCCTACATCGAAGAGGATGACTTTGAAAAGATCATTGAACATTTGGATGAGAAGGATGAAGTGGCTGAAGCCATTGAAGCGGCTAATTTAGCTTTAAACCAATATCCATTTTCTGCCTTATTAATGATCAAAAAAGCGGACCTGCTTTTGGCGACCAGAAAATACAAAGAAGCACTTACCTTATTAGATGCGGCAGCCTTATATGATCACAAGGATATGAATTTGTATATTTTAAAAACAGATGCCTACATGGCCTTGGAGCAAACGGCAATGGCCATTGAATTGTTACAAGAAGCATTGCATTTATTTACTGGTCAAGAACGAACCGAACTTTTATTAGAATTAGCGGATGTATATGACGATCATGAAGCATTTGATAAGGTGTTTGATTGTTTGCAGTTGGTATTAGAGGGAGAACCGAACAATGAAGAAGCATTATATAAAATTTGTTTCTGGACCGATTTTACAGGGCGTAATGAGGAAAGTATTCGGCTGCATCAAAAATTAATTGACGAGCAACCATACAACGCATTGGCTTGGTTCAATTTGGCTGCAGCTTATCAAGGTTTAAAATTACATGAGAAGGCCATAGATGCTTATCAATTCGCTATAGTGATTGATGAAAAATTTGATTATGCTTATCGTAATATGGGCGATGCTTTTTTAAGATTACGAAAATATAAGGAGGCCATTGAAGCGTTAGAAAAAGTATTAGAATTATCGCGCCCCGAGGATGTAATATATGAGGCCATTGGACATTGTCATCACCGTATGAAAAATTATGCGCAAGCAAGGTTTCATTATAAAAAGGCAGTGCATTTAAATTCAGACGACAGTAGGTTGTATCAAAAAATTGCTATTACCTATATGTTGGAATCGCAATGGGAAATGGCCATTAAGCAATTAGAGCATGCAATTCGTATTCATAAGCATATCAACGAGTATTATATTTTAATGGGTGAATGTTATATGAATATGGACCAACACAAGGAAGCAGCTTATTATTTTGGAACTGTGGTAAAAAATAAACCCAAGCAAATTGCAGGTTGGGAATATTTAATTAAATGTTTGGTATCGAGTGGACAATTACAAGTAGCACTTGAGCAAACCGAATTGGCTTATATATCTACCCAGGGAAAAATTTTATTTATCTATTATCGCAGTGCCATTTTATTTATGATGAAAAAATCAGCGGATGGACTATTACAATTAGAGATGGCTTTATCTAAATCAACGAAATGGTTAAAAAAGTTTTTGAAATTTTATCCAGAAATTATTCAAGACAATAAAGTAACTGAGTTAATAGGTAAATATAAGAAAGTAAAAAATGGGTAAATAAAATTAGTTACCTTTGTACCACTATATATTTTTTATACAATTATGAATTTTAATTTATCTCAAATCCCCGATCGTACTGTCCAGCCACGCAAACATGGTTTAACAATGGTGATGGATAAGGGATTAAGTTATGGGGAGGCCGAAAATTTTTTAAGCGTGGCTTTGCCGCATACGGATATCATAAAATTAGGTTTTGGCACTTCCTTCGTCACACCTAACCTAAGAAAAAAAATTGAATTGTATCAATCACATAATTTACCGGTCTATTTTGGAGGTACCTTATTTGAAGCTTTTTTAATTCGCAATCAGTTGGATGATTATATCGCTATGTGTAAGGATTACAAAATCGATGTCATTGAAGTAAGTGATGGTTCTATTAATATTCCACACAGTGAAAAATGTGGGTATATTGAAAAGATCATGAAATTTGCAACCGTATATAGTGAAGTAGGAAGCAAGGATGCTGCACATATTATTCCTCCCTACAAATGGATTGAATTAATGAGTGCTGAATTAAGTGCAGGCTCATCTTATGTGATTGCGGAAGCTAGAGAAGCCGGCAATGTTGGCATTTACAGGGGCAGTGGGGAAGTGCGTGAAGGATTGGTGCAAGAAATATTAACAAAAATTCCAGCAGAAAAAATATTATGGGAAGCACCACAAAAAGCACAACAATTATATTTTCTTGAGCTCATTGGCTGTAATGTGAATTTGGGCAATATTGCACCTACCGAAGTGATTCCATTGGAAGCAATGCGTATTGGATTAAGAGGGGATACTTTTGATTTATATTTAAATAAATAACCTTGCGTCAATTTGGATTAATTGGATACCCTTTATCGCATTCTTTTTCACAAGGTTATTTTACTGAAAAATTCCTGCATGAAAATGAAAAGGGTTTGCAGTACACCAATTTCCCAATTGCGGCTATTAATGACTTTAATGATCTTTGGGCTAAGGACGAAAATTTACAAGGGCTTAATGTAACCATCCCGTATAAGAAACTAGTCATTCCTTTTTTGCATCATGCTTCAACTGTGGTCAAAAAAATAAACGCTTGTAATTGTATCCGAAAATATAATAATGAGTTGTATGGTTATAATACGGATGTCATTGGTTTTGAAAAATCATTAGCGCCTTTCCTTCAACCCCATCATACCCATGCTTTAATACTTGGAACTGGCGGTGCCGCTGTTGCAGTGGAATGGGTTTTGCAAAAATTAAATATTAACTATTTATTGGTGTCACGCGCAAATGCAATTGCGGATTCATCTGAAGCGGACCATATTGTTTCTTATGATGCATTAACCGCTGATCTGATTGGTCAATATACTTTAATCATCAATACGAGCCCCTTAGGGATGTATCCGAATGTGGATCAATTGCCCAGCTTGCCTTATGAAGCAATCACTGCGCAACATCATTTATATGATTTAATTTATAACCCTGCCGAAACTTTATTTATGAAAAAAGGATTGGCACAGGGAGCCACTGTTCAAAATGGCTTAAATATGTTACATATACAAGCGGAGGAAAGTTGGCGAATATGGAATACACCCACACCCTTGTTGGAAAACGAAAATTAATTTAACGATTGGATGCTTTGTAAAAAAGTAAAAAGTTGGGTGACCGCTTTTTGTCGGTGGCTATAGGTATTTTTTTCCTCCATTGTCATCGCTGCAAAACTTTTAGTGGCACCTTCGGGAATAAAAATTGGATCGTAACCAAATCCTGCATTGCCTGAGTTTTGCTCGGCAATATGCCCGCGACAAATTCCTTCAAAATAATATTCCTTTTGTTCCCAAATTAAACAAATCACAGTTCTGAATTGAGCATTTCTATTTTCAATATTTTTTAAATTGGATAATACTTTTTCTATGTTGGCATTAAAATTTCGATCTTCGCCCGCATACCTTGCACTATTTACACCAGGTGCACCATTCAGTGCATCAATTTCAAGTCCAGTATCTTCACTAAAGCAATTTTGTTTTGTGATTTCGAAAATTGTTTTGGCTTTTGTATTTGCATTTTCCTGTAAACTGTCATAGGGTTCAGGAATGTCAATGTTTATTCCTGCTTGTTGTAGGGTAATTACATTAATATCCTTTGGTAGTAAGGATTGTATCTCAGCAACCTTATGCTCATTATTTGTTGCAAAAATTAACGTAGTCATATGTTACAATTGAAAAAGAGATTTTAATATCGCCCATAGTTTTCCCTTTTCTAATTTTGCCGATTGATCCCCACCTTGCATTAATGATAAGGAGTTACTAAATAATAAATAGGTATCACCCAATTGAATGGACTTATATAATGTGGTAGGAAGTTTGATTTTTAATGTTGTACTACTTACATCAAATATCAACACCAATTTAGAAGGAAGTACATTTAATATTTCGTGTAAACTTAATTTTTGTTGTGCAATATTGATCAAAGCGATATCGGCTAAAGTTAATTTGCAAGCACTTAATATGGAGGACAACAAAGTCAAATCGTTTTCATTTAAATAAACGGCTAATTCATCTTTCACAATAATCGTCACTTGTTTTAAATGCTCGCCTAAATATTTGATTTGACCTAACGCTTTAATGGGTTCGCTTGTTGCATTATTGTTGGCATCCTTCTCGGTTTCAGTTGCAACATGCGTGGTTGCCGCTTGCGCAATGGGTGAAACCAACGGGTTGGGAATAATTTCTGGTTTTTTTTTGGCCATTTCAGGCAGGACCAAAGTATCTTTGTACAAAGAAACTAATACGGAATTAGGTAAGATGGTTTTTTCATTGCTCATTCGGTTGGAAAATTAATTGAATTGGGGCAAATGAAAAAATAACACTTGTAAGTTTTTGTTTTTTTCGTTTCTTTGTAATTCATTCTGTTAAAATACAACTACATGAGCTCTGAATCCATCCCAGTTATTGAAATCCCAGCAAAAGATTTAAATCATTTTGACCCCAATAATTTTTCCTTTGGTAAAAACTTTACCAATTATATGTTGGAGGCGGAATATAACGATGGCGCATGGAAAAACGCAGTGATTAAAAAGTTTCAACCCTTGTCTTTAGACCCATCAACGGCAGCATTACATTATGGACAAACTATTTTTGAAGGTATCAAAGCTTTTAAAAACGAGAAAGGGGAAGTGGTCATTTTCAGACCGGATCAAAATTTTATTCGTTTTAATACTTCTGCAGAAAGAATGGGAATGCCTATGGTTCCCGATTGGTTATTTATGGAGGGGATGAAACAATTGGTGGCTTTAGAAAAAGATTGGATTCCAAATATACCAGAAGCCTCCTTATATATTCGTCCATTCATGATTGCAACGGATCCTTTTTTAGGGGTGCGTCCTTCACTTACTTATAAGTTTATGATAATTTTAGGACCAAGCGGACCTTATTTTTCAGCACCCATGAAAATTTTAATTGAAGAAAAGTATACGCGTGCAACCCCTGGTGGTGTTGGTTTTGCGAAGAATGGTGGAAACTATGGTGGAAGTTTATATCCTGTTGCATTGGCACAGGAAAAAGGATATGATCAAGTGTTGTGGACCGATGCTATTGAACATAAATTTGTGGAGGAAGTGGGTATGATGAATGTGATGTTTGTGATTGATGGGAAAGTAATTACACCAAGTATTGATCGAGGTACTGTACTAAAAGGAGTAACGCGAAATAGTGCGATCATTTTATTAAGAGATATGGGTTATGAAGTAGAGGAAAGAAATTTAGCAGTGACAGAAATTGTGGAAGCCCATAAAAAAGGCTTGTTTCAAGAAGTATTTGGAGTAGGGACTGCTGCGGTTGTTTCCTATATTTCAAAACTAGCACAGGACGATTATGTAATGGATTTTGATGTTGCAGCTTTAAAAGTGGCACCTGCACTTAAAAAGCGCTTGAATGATTTAAGAATGGGAAATATCCCTGACAGCCATGGTTGGCTTGCTAAATTATAATTAAGCAACTGAAAATCAGGCTATTTTGAAAGTGCGATGGACTAATTTTGCCCCTTTTAAGGCGATTTGGGGTCTTTTTTTAAAATTAGCGAATAAACATTTTGGTATTTGGTTAACGAACATTACCTTTGCCGTCCGAATTTTTTATAAACCGAAATTGAACAAAACAGCATAATAAATGCCTACCATTCAGCAATTAGTGAGAAAAGGCCGTGAGATCATCAGGGCTAAAAGTAAATCAAGAGCTTTGGATTCATGTCCTCAGCGTCGTGGCGTTTGTACTAGAGTGTATACAACTACACCTAAAAAACCTAACTCTGCGTTACGTAAAGTAGCCAAAGTGCGTTTGACAAACAAGATTGAAGTAATCGCATATATACCAGGTGAGGGTCACAACTTACAAGAACACAGTATCGTTTTAATCCGTGGTGGTCGTGTTAAGGATTTACCAGGGGTACGTTATCATATTGTTCGTGGTAGTTTAGATACTGCAGGTGTTAAAGACCGTAAGCAGTCTCGTTCTAAATATGGTACTAAGAAAGAAAAAGCAAAAAAATAATTACAACTAACAAACTAATTAATACTTCGACATGCGTAAAGCACAACCTAAAAAAATTCCATTAGCACCAGATCCTCGTTTCAACGATGTATTGGTTACTCGTTTCATCAACAACAT
>JAURIP010000121.1 GCA_030832695.1 Sediminibacterium sp.
ACCAAATATTTTACCGCTTGTACCTGTTTTAGCAGTTAATTTAACTGGGCTAGATTTTAGTACATCGATTACTTTATTGATTTCAGCTAACATTACCGCTTCTTTTTTAGCCTTAACTTTTAACTGTTCGTCAAGTTGCTTAAGGTTAGAAGGGCTTGCTTCAACGGCAAACTTTTGTGGAATTAAAAAGTTACGTGCATAACCGTTTTTTACAGTTACTAATTCACTCTTACCACCTAAGTTGTCTACGTCTTGAATTAAAATTACTTGCATGTTGTTTTTGTTTTAGTCCCCAAGAGCCCAGCTATTGCTGTCTCTCGCCCGTTGCGAGATTAGGGAAGGTTACTAATTAGGGTATTACTTTAATAAGTCAGTAACGAAAGGTAATAAAGACATTTGACGTGCCTTTTTAACTGCGTCCTGTACTTTACGTTGATACTTTAGTGAGTTACCGCTCAAACGACGAGGTAATAATTTACCTTGTTCGTTGATGAACTTTTTAAGGAACTCAACATCCTTGTAGTCTACGTATTTGATGCCGTATTTCTTGAAACGACAAAACTTTTTCTTTGGTTTCTCCTGCTTAATTGCGGTCAGGTATTTTATCTCATTCTTTGCCATGTGATTAAGCCTCCATTTTTTGTTTTACCGCAAATCCGCCATTTCTTTTTACGTGGTTATACTCAACGGCGTATTTGTCGAGTTTCGTAATCATGTGACGCATAATTTGCTCGTCACGTAAAATTTGAATCTTAAGTTTTTCGTTAAGATCAGTTGGGCCGCTGTATTCTAACACCCAGTAAATACCAGTTGTCTTTTTTTGAATAGGGTAGGCCAGTGATTTAAGACCCCAAGGATTTGAATGCACTGTAGCTCCACCGAAGCTAGCAATCATATCTTGGTATTTTTTCTGAGAAGCTTTAAAGTCTTCTTCAGAAAGAACCGGAGTGAAAATCACCATTAATTCGTAATTACTCATTACTTGAATTTTTAGGTTTAAAATTGGGTTTACCCAGTGGACTCCACCGAAATGGAGAATCTGCCAAATACAGATTTGGGGTTGCAAAAGTACGTAAAAGCATTGATTCTACTGCATTTTTCGCTATATTTTTTCGAGCAAAACCACAAAAGTTGGGAAATGGTCGCTAAATCCATCCCTAAACTGGTTCCCATCCCAGGTTCGGAGGGGATAACCCTTAAAACGGCCCTGGTGTTCCACCATAAAAAAGGCCTTAAATATGTGAGAACTGCCTAAAAATAGCCCGCCCGCGTGGCTTGGTGGAATCCAGCTTTGAGACACCAGTATTTGATCAAAAATGCCCCATGCGTCTCTATTTGCAAGGGTTCCATTGCCTTTAGCCAATACTTCTACCCATGGATTGTATAAATCTGACTTTTTGATCATTTTTAGCCCCCCACTAGACTGAAGGGCATGGGATACGCTATAATCTGATGGATTGTCATTTAAATCTCCCATCACAATTATTTTAGCGTTTGGATCCTCCGCCAAAATGGTGTTGATATGGCTTCTACAAACCCTCGCAGCTTTACTCCTTGCTTCGGTACTCCTTTTTTGACCTCCGCGTCTACTAGGCCAGTGATTCACGTATATATGCACAGTGTCCTTAAGTAAAACACCCTTTACGTACAAAATGTCTCTGGTAAAATAGGGCAGCTTGTTTCTGGAAGGAAGCTCAACGGTTAAGCTTTTATGCGCTATTGGGCTAAAATATTTTGGTTGATAAAGTAACGCAACATCAATGCCCCTTAGATCTTTTGAGTTTTCGTGCACAAATAAATAGTTTCTATTTTTTAAAAGCGGGTGCGTAATTAAATCATGAAGTACAGTGTCGTTTTCGATTTCTACAGCACCTAAAATAGCAGGCCCATCGTTATTAATATCAGCGCCTATTTTTTGTACAACCGTTGCAAGGTTGCTTACTTTTTTACGGTAGATACTACTATTATAATGTTTAGCTCCGGTAGGCAAAAATTCTTCATCATCAATCGTTGTATTATTAATAGTATCATAGAAATTTTCGAAATTATAAAAAGCGGCAATACAGCTGTGATGCCTTACGGGTATAGGTTTAAAGGCAGTAGTATCTTTTTTTATGGTAGCCTTACAACTTGCTACTACTATAGCGAAACAGGTAACAACGAATAGGCAATAAACTTTATTTTTTAGATGGCGCATATCTTTTATTCGCTAATTACAATTATTTAAACTGGTATTTCACGCCAATGTTTTGCAACAATCATTTTGCTATTTGAACTGCATTAGATTGTGTGGGAAATCTATGTTATGCGTGCTATTTATTTTTGCTTGATTTGTTTATTTATGCAGCAGGTTTTGCAGGCGCAAAAGCGAGGCAAACAAAAAGGGCAATCAAATACACTTATACAAAAAGTAGTGGTAACGGAGCCTGACGAAATTCCCATTGTCGTATTAGATACCGATGCCAAACAGGATACCGATCATTCTTTTATTGCGTCTGCCTTGCAATCCAACAAAGATCCTTTTTACAATACGGCTAGTTTTGGATTTGGCGCTGCAGGCTTTATGGTAAAAGGGCTGGATGCCCGCTTTTCACAAACACTCATCAATGGATTATCCATCAAAAGTTTGTTAACGGGTGGTTCGCATTTTGCAGTGTATTCGGGCCTTCAGCAAATGATGCGTAAAACGGTGGTGATGGATGGCGTTGCAGGCAATGAACTTTCTTTTGGAAACCTTGGTAACACTACCGGCGCAGATATTCGCGCACTTGTTATGCAAAAGCAAAACAAGCTTGCTGTAACGTTTTCGAATAGAGCTTTTTCACAAAAGTATAGTATTCAAATAGCGAGTGGTGCAGGAACAAATGGCTGGGCATTTGCCGCAAACTTTAATGCACGCATTGCATCTGAAGGTTATTATAGTGGTTGTGGTTATGCCGGATATGGGTATATGCTTAGTGTCGATAAAAAAATACAAGAGCGGTTGATTTTGTCTTTGTCTTTGCTCGGTGCTCCCATTGCTGCTGATAGGCAGGCACCTGTGCTCCAAGAATCGCTGCAATATTTTGGGGCAAATTACAATCCTAACTGGGGCATGCAAAACGGATTCAAAAGAAACGCTGTAAAAAGCACAACGCATCTACCAACTATTATTTTTTCTACGGCACTATCCTTACCCGCTTCGCAAAAAATAAATATGGCTATTGGTTTAACAATTGGAAGTAAAAGCACCACTGCACTAGATTGGAATAGCGCGGCCGATCCGCGCGCCGATTATTATAAATACTTACCTAGTTATTACAAAGATTCGGCACTTAACGCGCTTATGGATGCTGAGCTTTTACAAAATCCAATCCAAGGACAACTAGACTGGACGGGCCTTTATACCCTTAACGCATCTAATATTGATCCTATAATGATAACGGGTACGCCCAATGTAATACTTCAAAAAAGAGCTGCAGTCATTTTGGAAAATAGAATAGACGAACAAAAAACAATTGCTGCTTCACTTGTTTACCAATCACCATTGGGTGGTGCCGGACTTTTTACGGCTGGCATAAATTCACAACTAGAGCTACATCATTTTTATAAAAAAGTACAAGATTTATTAGGCGCTAATTATTATGTAAACCTCAATCAATTTGCAGAAGACGCCCTGCAAATTAGAACAGATGTAAACCAGTACGACATCGAAAATCCCAATCAAATAATCTTGCAAAATCAAAAATTTGGTTACAACTACAAAGTGTTGTTGTCGCAAACAGAAGCTTTTATGCAGGGCAGCTGGGTATTTAACCGGTTTGATGTATTTACGGGACTGCAAATAACTGGCAACAGCTTTTTTAGAAATGGTCTTGTAAAAAATGGGCTGTTTCCTCAAAATTCTAAAGGAGCTTCCTTTGCCTATCACTTTACCAGTCCTGCGTTTAAGCTTGGCGCTACCTATAAGTTTAGTGGGCGCCATTATTTTAAATTGGAACTTTTATCAGAATCAAAAGCGCCTTTATTTGACAATGTTTTTATAGCACCAAAATTGCGCGCAACGGTAACAGAAAATATTAATTCCGAAAAAATAAAATCGGTATTAATAGGGTATCAATATCAGTCCAACTTCTGCAAAGCAGCGCTTCGAGCATTTTTAATTACACAAAATAATGCACAGGATGTACTCACTTTTTACCACGATGGCTACCACAGTTTTGTTAACTATACGCTAACGGGTATCAATAAAACAATGCAAGGCCTAGAAGCTAGTGTCGATTTTTCTTTCAAAGAAAATTTGTCTTTGCAACTTATTGGATCTCTTAGTGATTATAGGTATAGTTCCAGACAACAACTTGTAGTGAGTTCCGATAACGATGCGGTTATAATTGAAAAAGGAACGGTCTTTGTTAATAATTTTAAGGTGGCGCGAACACCGCAAAGCGCTGCTGCCATTCATCTATCCTATAGGCCAGGTTCTTTTTTTGCAACTATTAGTGCGCATTATATGGATAAGCGCTGGATGTCATTTAATCCCATTCGCCGAACCTACAGTGTACTTGCTGCACTTGATTCCGCAAGTGCATTACGGAATGAGATTACAGCTCAAGCGCAGTTACCCGCAATGTTTACGCTTGGCGCTTTAATCGGACAATCATTTAGGTGGTACGGGGCAAAAAACAAAGCAGCACATACGGTTATGTGCACCATTAGTATAAATAATGTGTTGCAATCAAGTCCTGTGATAATGGGTGGCTACGAGCAACTTCGTTTTGATGTTGCTGGTCTCGATGTTAAAAAGTTTCCGCCTAAATATTTTTTAGGGTATGGACTTAATTTTTCTGCTACTATTTCTTATTCATTTTAATGTGTTTATATGTCAATTGATTCCGGTTTTGTAGGATTTAAAAACGCTTATGTTCGGTGGATTTGCATCTTTTTTTTATGGGCCAGTTTTTGCAATTGTGAAAAAGTTTGGGATACCCCACCACTATATACAGGGCCTGTATTAAAAGCCAACATGTCTATTAAAGACTTGCTGCGCCTACATATACCCAATAATTTTGAACAAATTGGGGCCGATTATATTATTGAAGGAACGGTTACAGCAAATGACAAAACGGATAATTTTTACAAGTCCATTGTTATTCAGGATTCAACGGCGGCTGTTACCATTAAACTAGATGGCTATAATTTATTTACAAAATATGCGGTTGGTCAAAAAGTGGGTATCGCACTAAATGGGTTGTGGCTTTCAGATTATGCGGGCATGACACAAATAGGAGTAGGGGTAGATAAAACGGATCCGATATCTCCCTTTTTACTCGGCATCCCGCAGCCGCTTATGAACCGTTACATTGTCCTATTAAAAGGGGGCAAATTAATAACACCCTTACCTGTTTTGGCCACTGGTCTTGTAGATAGTTTAAAAGGATGCTTAGTAGC
>JAURIP010000049.1 GCA_030832695.1 Sediminibacterium sp.
CAACCGAGGTAGGCAGGCTGGTTGTTAAGGCCTCGATTTTCTCCACTAATTGTACACAAAACCCTCTTTTTGACTTGAATTCTTGACTCTTTTTCTTATGTTCGCAGACATAAAAAAGTAGAAAACAAGTGAGACTAAAGTCATTAGAAATCAAGGGGTTCAAGAGCTTTGCTGACAAAACAATTGTAAGTTTTGATGAGGGTATAACTGGTATTATCGGACCAAATGGTTGTGGTAAGAGTAATATTATTGATAGTATAAGATGGGTTATTGGAGAACAGAAAATTTCAGCGCTTCGTAGTGAGAACTTAGATTCTTTGGTTTTTAACGGAAGTAAAACCAGAAGTGCAAGTAGTATGGCCGAAGTAAGTTTGACTTTTGAGAATACAAAAAATTTATTACCAACAGAATTTAATAATGTAACTGTTACTCGTCGTTTTTATAAAAATGGTGAGAGTGAATACAGATTAAATGATGTGGCTTGTCGTTTAAAAGATATTCATAATTTATTTATGGATACTGGAGTGAGTACTGATAGTTATGCAATTATAGAATTAGCAATGGTGGATGATATTATCAAGGATAAGGATAATAGTCGTCGTCGCATGTTAGAGCAAGCGGCAGGAATTACCATTTATAAAACACGTAAGAAAGAAGCGAAGAATAAATTAGATGCCACTGAGCAGGATTTGGCAAGGATTGAGGATTTGTTATTTGAAATCAACAATCAATTAAAAACTTTAGAAAATCAAGCGAAGAAGGCTGAGAAGTATTTTGAAATTAAGAAGGATTATAAGGATACTGCTATTGAGCTTGCGAAAGCTGCATTAGAGGGCTTTAACATTAGCTACAAGGAATTAAATGAACAACAGGATGCTGAGACGGATAAAAAGTTTGAATTAGAAGCGGCGATTGCTTTGGAAGAAGCGGCGCTTGAGCAGGAGCGTGTAGGGTTTATTGAAAAGGAAAAGAATTTGCAAACCATGCAGCATTCCTTTAACGATTTGTTGCAAAATTTACGTTCAAAGGAAAATGATAAAAATTTAGCGGCACAACGACTTGATTATTTAAACGATAAAGAAAAATCTTTACAAGAATTTTTAGAAAGAGCAGAAGGACAATTGAAAACTATTGGTGACTCTATTGAATACACCAAATTGCAGGTTGTAGATGAGGAAAAAATATTTCAAGATTTTAAAACCAGGGTGGAGCAATCGCAACTTGAATTAACCAATAAGCGAACTGATTTTGATGATCAAAGATCGGTGTTGGATAACTTAAGACAACAATACCAACAAATTCAACGCAATCAATTTGATGCTGAAAAAAAAGTAGCCGTTGCTGATACGTCAATTCAAAATATACAAAGATCACAACTTCAGTTGGAAGAGGAGCAAGGACAACGGTTGATACAAATCGAAAGTATAACATTGCAATTGGCTGAAAAGGAAGCTGCATTGGCATCGAATAAATCACATTTGGCTGAATTGCATTTGCAACATGATAATGCAAAGGCGGGTATTTTTGAAACACAGGAGCAATTAGAAAAATTAAGATCTCAATTGGCCGATGAAACTAGAATATTAGATGCCAAAAAGAATGAATACGATTTATTGAAAAGTTTAGTAGACTCCATGGAAGGATATCCTGAGAGCGTTAAATTTTTACATAAAAATACAGGGTGGAATCATAGCGCACCCATCTTATCCGACATTTTATACGTTAAGGAAGAATATCGTACCGCTGTTGAAAATGTATTAGAGCCCTATTTGAACTATTATGTTGTCAATAATTTACAAGAAGGTTTGCAGGCGATTCAACTCTTAGACGATAATAAAAAAGGGAAGGCTAATTTCTTCTTGCTTGATCAGCTAAAGGGCATAAGTGCAGTTAGTGCTCCTGCAAATACGATTGCTGCATTGTCAGTGTTGGAAGTAGATAGTAAATATGCTGCTTTGGTAAGTCAATTATTGGGTAATGTATTTATTGCTGAAAATGAGCAAGCTTTACAAGCTGAGTTTGACGGAGTACTTTTAGAGAAAACAGGTAAGTACGTTAAAGGCAAGTATACCTTGATTGGAGGAAGTGTTGGTATTTTCGAAGGTAAAAAAATTGGCCGTGCAAAAAATCTTGAAAAATTATTAGCCGACATTCAATCACAAGAAAAAATTGTGAATGAATTAAAGGAGAAAATTCAAGTAAAGCACAATGCTGTTTTAGAATTTAACGAATTGTTGAAGGAGAATGAAATTAGAGCCATTGAGCAATTGGTGAATACTTTAATCAACGAAGTGTTTGCAAATAAAAATAGATTAGAAAATTTACAATTAGCCCAAACTTCTGCTGCTACTAAGCTGAAGGAATTTGAAGATAAATTACAATTTGAACATACTGCAATTTCGGATACAAGAATTTCTTTTGAAGCTTTAAATATTTCCTTACAGGAAACACAAACTAAATTAGAAGCAATTGAGTTGGCTTATCAAGCAGCTGAGCAAGCGTATCATCTAGCATCCGGTGAGTTTAATGAGATGAATCTGCAATTGACGAAGCAGCAAAGTAAAATTGAAGCTTTGCAACAGGAAGTTTTATTCAAGGAGAATCAATTGAATGATTTACATGCGCAAATTCAAACGAATAGTGTTCAATTAACGGAAGCTTCTGCGGCTATTATTGAAAGTAGCCAACAATTAACTTCTTTACAAGAAGGTTTGGTTGAATCCATTAGAATTAAGGAAGAAGAAGAATCAAAATTAAATGAAGCAGACCAAACGTATTATAAGTTAAGAAATGATTTACAGGAAAAGGAAAGCGCATTGAGACACTTGGTGAAATCAAAGGAATTGGTAGATCAATTAATTAATGAGATTAAGGATAAGTTGAATAATTTAAAATTACAATTAGCAGGAACTAAGGAACGATTGAATGTTGAATTTAAAGTTGAAATTGAGGATATCTTAGATGAAGGTCGTTTTACAGATACTTCTTTAGATGAATTACAAGCCAATACGGACAGAATGAAAAAGCGTCTGGAAAATATGGGTGAAGTAAATCCAACAGCCATTGAAGCGTATACGGAGATGAAAAAGAGATATGATTTCATTTTGGAGCAGAAGAATGACTTAGTAACTGCTAAGGATAGCTTAATGTTGACCATACAGGAAGTAGAAGCTACTGCAAACCAGGCATTTTTGGCCACCTACAATAAAGCGCGTGAAAACTTTCAAAAAGTATTTAAGGCCTTATTTACAGAAGAAGATTCTTGTGATTTAATATTGGTGGATCCAGATAATTTAGCTGAAACTGCCGTAGAAATTGTCGCACGTCCTAAGGGTAAAAAACCATCATCTATTAGTCAGTTGAGTGGAGGGGAGCGTACTTTAACTGCAACAGCTATGTTGTTCGCTATATACTTAATCAAACCAGCTCCATTCTGTATTTTGGATGAGGTGGATGCGCCATTAGATGATGCGAATGTGGGCAAGTTTACACAGATGATTAAAAAGTTCAGTGACAACTCACAGTTTATTATTGTAACGCACAACAAACAAACCATGAGTGCAGTGGATGTTATTTATGGCGTTACCATGCAGGAGCCTGGGGTAAGTAAATTAGTTCCTGTGGACTTTAGAAGTTTGAATAACTAATTACGCTCGTTTAAAATAATTAAAAGGGGTTGCTTCAAAATGAATGCGCCCCTTTTTTAAATTCAAAAATTAATTTTTACAGTGCTTAAATCAGCGATTATATTATTTATTGTATGTTTTTTATTATACCTGCCATTTAGCAGACAGCCTGATTATTTTGATAGTGAAACTGCGCCTGCAGTGATTAAAATGAAATCAGGTTTGATGGTTGCAGAATATATGGAGTATGGGAAATATTATTCCATCAAAGTGGATTCAGTTAAGTATCAAAATAGGATAGGAGCGCGTGTGGAAGTGATATATGAATTACGCGAACCTGCGCATGCTAGATTAAATCAAGCTTGGGGATATTGGTTAATTCCTGAGGAATTGGCATGGTCTTTTGGCGCATTTGTAGTATTACTTGGCGTTGCTTATGCAACCACACATAGGCCGCATCCCAATGCCATTGCAGAGCAATTAAAAGGAACTGATGCGCCTAAGAAAAAGTACGAGTAGTTAAAAAATATTAAAAAAAGAATAAATATATTTTTTAAGCACCAGAGAATAAACACCTATTCCTCGGCTCTCAGATCGCTTCGCTCACAATGTTCGCTCGACATAGCATTTATTCATCTTATGCTTCAAAAAATAATAAAAGGGCAGGGCAGTAAAGTTAGCGTTTCAGTAGGCGTTTTATTTCCTTATCAACATCGCGATTCTTGATGGTTTCTCGTTTGTCAAATTCCTTTTTACCTTTTGCCAAACCAATTTCAACTTTGGCGTATCGCTTCTCATTAAAAAATATACGTAGTGGGATGATGGAAAAACCTTTCTCTTTCACCTTGCCTTCTAATTTTTCAAGCTCTCTTTTATTTAATAGTAATTTGCGATCGTGTACTTCAATGTGGTTGTTTTTATTACCATGGGTATAGGCATTAATGAATAAACCCCTTACCCAAAGTTCTCCTTTGTCAAACATGCAAAAAGAGTCATTAAAACTCACCTTGCCCTCCCTGATCGATTTTACTTCAGTGCCTAACAATACAATACCCGCCTCATACTTATCCTCGATGTGGAAGTTAAAATAGGCTTGCCTATTATTGAGTTCGGTTTGTTTCACCACTTTTGCCATAAAAAATAATCCCGGTCTCTTATGCTAGGGACCGGGAACAAAAGTAATATAAGTATTTTGTTTTTGAATTAGAAACTTAAGCTACTGGGTATTTAATTTCTAAAAAGGAAGGCAACTTCAGAGAGTTTGTTTTTTAACTCCTTACGATCAATGATAAAGTCTAAAAATCCATGTTCTAATAAAAATTCACTTCTTTGAAAGCCAGGAGGTAAATCTTTTTTTATTGTTTCCTTAATGACCCTTGGGCCTGCAAAACCTATTAAAGCACCAGGTTCAGCAATATTAATATCACCTAGCATACCAAAGCTTGCTGAAATTCCTCCAAAAGTAGGATCGGTTAACAAGGAGATGAATGGTAATTTAGCATCACTTAATTGGGATAATTTACCACTTGTTTTTGCTAATTGCATTAAGCTAAAAGCACTTTCCATCATACGTGCGCCACCACTTTTACTAATCACTAAAAATGGATGTTTGTGTTGTATACAATAATCAACTGCACGACTAAATTTTTCGCCCATCACACTGCCTAAGGAGCCGCCGATAAATTCAAAGTCCATACAAGCAACTACGATGGACTCGTCGTTTACTTTTCCAACAGCAACACGCATGGAATCTTTTAAATCTGTTTTTGCATGAATTTCATCCAATCGTTTTTGATAATTTTTTAAATCAGTAAAATTTAGGGCATCTTTACTTTTTATATTATCAAATAATTCTGTGAATTCGGCATCGTTAAATAAAAGATCAAAATATTCATCACTACCAATGCGGTGATGAAAATTACATTTAGTACATATGTATAAATTTTCCTTTAGCTCGGAACTAGTACATATGTGATTACAGGAGGGACACTTAGTCCATAATCCTTCAGGTGTTTCTTTTTTATCAGCAGTGGAAGTAGTAATCCCTTTTCTTATTCTTTTAAACCACCTGGATTTACTAGCATCATTGCCAATAGTTTCCTCGCCAGTTAGGTTTACTTCGATATCTTCTTCTCTGTTTTTCATTGGCATCGATTTAAAAAAAATACGCACGGTCTTTAATAGCTGTTGTGCTTATGCAATCGGTTTCGTTATTATGAAGTTATAAAAAAATAAACAGCCACCTAAATTTGGGTTAGTGTGGCTATGTTAAAATTTTGTTTAAGCGTTACGGTTAATACAATTTAAGTCGTTAAATGCAATTTCTAGACGTGAAATAAAGGATTCTTCTCCTTTTCTCAACCAAACTCTAGGATCGTAAAACTTTTTATTGGGCTTGTCTGACCCATCAGGGTTTCCTAATTGGGTTTGCAAATAGGCTTCATTCTTAATATAATATTTCAAAATACCTTCCCAAAAAGCCCATTGTAAATCGGTATCCAAATTCATTTTAATTGCACCATATCCAATGGCTT
Source organism: Sediminibacterium sp. (assembly GCA_030832695.1). Next base: position 6,161 of record JAURIP010000049.1, read on the forward strand.
CTCTAATTTGATTTTGAGGAGAACCCGAACCACCATGGAAAACAAAGTAAACGGGTTTTGCTTCTGTCTTTAAATGGTTTTGAATATATACCTGGCTATTGTTTAAAATATCGGGTCTTAATTCAACATTGCCTGGACTATAAACGCCGTGTACATTTCCAAAAGCTGCTGCAACAGTAAACATATTGCTGATTTTACTTAATTCCGTATAAGCGTATGCAACGTGTTCAGGTTGTGTATATAATTTATCATTTTCAACACCACTATTATCAACCCCATCTTCTTCACCACCCGTTACACCTAATTCAATTTCAATACTCATTCCCAATGGCGCCATTCTTTTAAAGAAGGTAGCAGAGGTTTGAATGTTTTCTTCCAATGACTCTTCAGATAAATCCAACATATGTGAACTAAACAAAGGTTGTCCTTTTTCCTTATTGTATTGTTCTCCAGCGTCAATCAATGCACTGATCCATGGAAGCCATTTTTTTGATGCGTGATCCGTATGTAAAACGACAGGAACCTTATAAAATTTTGCTACCTGATGCACATGTAATGCGCCAGCGATGGCACCTTGAATATTTGCTTGCATATTATCGTTCGGCATGCCTTTTCCAGCAATGAATTGTGCACCGCCGTTTGAAAATTGTATGATAATAGGAGAGTTCACCTTTGCGGCTGTTTCGATAGCTGCATTAATGGTATCTGTGCCTGTTGTGTTTACTGCTGGAATTGCAAAATTATTGGCTTTGGCATCCTGGTATAATGCTTCTAATTCTTTGCCAAATAAAACGCCTGAAGGATACTTACTCATAGTTTAAATATTGAGATGCAAATATACAAATTCTTGTCCAAACAAAGGTTAGTCTAATAGGGGATGGACGCGCTACAATTCCTAATAAAATAAGGAAAATTGGTTCAAAAATTATTCCAATGGTGGGAAAATTCTCGGAATAAGAATACGGTTATAAAAAGCCCTTGCTTTTCATCCAATCGTCATTATATACTTTGCCCACATACCTGCTGCCGTGATCATGAAATACACAAACCGCAACATCGGTTGGCTTCAGCTTATCTTTTAATTGTAGTAAACCTTGCAAACAACTACCAGCGCTATAACCACAAAAAAGGCCTTCTTCTTTTGCAATTCTTCTTGTCATTAATGCACCATCCTTGTCATTCACTTGTTCAAAATGATTTATGACCGACATATCATAATTTTCAGGAACAAAATCTTCTCCAAATCCTTCAGCAATATAAGGGGCTACTTTAGTATGATCAATTTCTCCAGTTTTAAAATAATGTGTTAATAAAGAACCAACAGGATCAATAGCCCAAACCTGAATATTTGGATTTTGTTCTTTTAAAAATTTTGCAATACCAGTAATGGTGCCACCGGTTCCAGCAGTACAAACTAAATGAGTAATTTTTCCTTCCGTTTGTTCCCAAATTTCAGGACCTGTACTTTCATAGTGTGCCAAGCGATTCGCTAAATTATCATATTGATTTACAAAAAATGAATTGGGTATTTCTTCTGCAAGTTTTCGTGCCACTGAATAATAACTTTTTGGATCAGTAGGTTCCACATTCGTAGGGCAAACAAATACTTCAGCACCCATGGCTCTTAATATATCCATTTTCTCTTTACTCTGCTTGTCGGTACTAGTGAATATGCATTTGTACCCTTTTACAATTGCTGCTAATGCTAAACCCATTCCTGTATTACCACTTGTACATTCAATGATCGTCCCACCTGGTTTTAATCTTCCGTCCGCCTCAGCCACTTCAATCATTTTTAAAGCCATCCTATCTTTTATAGAGTTTCCTGGATTAAAATAATCTACTTTGGCAAGTATGGTCGCGGGAATGTTTTCGGTTATTTTATTTAAACGAATTAAAGGAGTGTTACCAATGGTTTCTAATATATTATTTAACCACATAGGATAATTGATCAATGTTGATTTTGTAAAATTAGCTTAAAAATTAGAGAAACTAAGAGATGTTAGTAATTACTAGAGATTCGCAAAATTCGATGTGATAATATCGCAGAATTTTGTAGCCACCAATTTTTCCCCCAGTGCAATCATGTTAGAGAATGCTTTTGCATTACTAATGCCGTGTCCAATGATGACAGGTTTGTTGACACCTAAAACAGGGGTGCCGCCATAGTTTTCAAAATGAAAACGACCAAAGAAGGAATCCTTTTCCAAATTTTGATGCATCGCTGCATCATACATCGCCTCAGCAGTTTTTAGAATGACGTTACCTGTAAATCCGTCACATACAATTACATCGGCTTTGTCATTGAAAACATCTCTGCCTTCTACATTACCAATAAAACGAATTGCTGTATTTTCTTTCAACAAAGGGTAGGTGGCTTGCGCTAATGCATTTCCTTTTCCTTCCTCTTCGCCCATGTTCAATAATGCAACAGAAGGGTCGGTAATATTTAAAATATGCTTTGCATATAAATTGCCTAAAATACCAAATTGATTTAATTGCTCAGGTTTACAATCTGCGTTCAAACCAACATCCACTAATATACCCGTTTGTCCATTTAGTTTTGGTAGTAAGGTGGCAATGGTGGGTCTTAAAACACCACTAATTGGCTTAATACTAAACATGGCTCCAACCAACATCGCTCCAGTGTTTCCGGCACTTAAAAATGCGTCAATTTCACCAGCAGCTAACAATTTAAATCCAATAGCGATGGAGGAGTTAGGTTTTTCTTTTAAGGCTTTGGTTGGATGTTCGTGATACCCAATTACTTCAGGGGCATGTACCAAATGCAAAAATGGTGACGAAAAACCATGATCCTGAAATAATTGTTTCAGTTGTGTTTCGTCACCAATGCAAAATATGTTGTTATCGGAATTGGTAAGATACTGTTTTA
>JAURIP010000082.1 GCA_030832695.1 Sediminibacterium sp.
GATGGCGCTTATCGAGGTGCAAAAGATATTCCACTAAAATCAGTTATTGATGACGCTTTGATTGGCAATAAAACAATAAAGCGCGTTATTGTATGCACACGTACCCGAACTGCAGTATCCATGTTAAAGGGTCGTGATATTTGGTGGGAGGATGAGATTAAAAAAGTTGAGTCACAAGGCATCACCGATATCGCCGCTGCCGAAATGGATGCAGAAGATCCTTTGTTTATTTTATATACTTCCGGTTCTACTGGAAAACCAAAAGGCGTTGTTCATAGTGTTGCTGGATATATGGTGTATACCAACTATACTTTTGTAAATGTTTTTCAATACCAACCTAATGATATCTTTTTTTGTACCGCAGATATTGGATGGATTACAGGACATAGCTATATTGTATATGCACCATTGAGTGCAGGGGGTACTTCCTTAATGTTTGAAGGCATTCCTACTTTCCCAGATGCTGGTAGGTTCTGGGACATCATTGATAAGTTCAAAGTAAATATTTTATATACTGCGCCTACTGCAATTCGTTCCTTAATGGGATTTGGATTAGGTCCAGTGCAAGGACATGATTTAAGTAGCTTGAAAGTACTTGGCACCGTTGGCGAACCCATCAACGAGGAAGCATGGCATTGGTATGATGAACATATCGGAAAGAAAAAATGTCCCATTGTTGATACTTGGTGGCAAACAGAAACAGGCGGTATTATGATTTCCAATATGGCAGGCATTACCCCGGGAAAACCAGGCTGGGCAACCTATCCAATGCCAGGGGTAAAAACAATTTTAGTGGATGATAAAGGAACGGAAGTTACTTCGATGGAAGATGGATTGTACCGTGGTAATTTATGTATCACACAACCATGGCCTGCTACTTTGAGAACCACTTATGGTGATCATGAAAGATGCAGAACGAATTATTTTGCTACTTATGAAAATTTATATTTCACCGGAGACGGCGCATTAAAAAACGAACAAGGTCAAATTAGAATCACAGGTCGCGTGGATGATGTACTCAATGTAAGTGGTCACAGAATTGGTACTGCCGAAGTGGAGAATGCAATTAATATGCACGCCGGTGTTGTTGAAAGCGCTGTGGTGGGTTACCCGCATGATATTAAAGGGCAGGGAATTTACGCTTACGTCATTTATACAGGATCACATGGACAAGACACCCATGGCACAGCCGATATAATTCGCAAGGATATTTTGCAAACAGTGACCAGGATTATTGGACCTATTGCAAAGCCTGATAAAATTCAATTTGTTTCAGGCTTGCCTAAAACACGTTCCGGAAAAATTATGCGTCGCATACTTCGCAAAATTGCCGAAGGTGAATTGAAAAGTTTAGGAGACACTTCAACACTTTTAGATCCTGCAGTGGTGGATGAAATTGTAAAAGGGGTGCTATAATTCAATGCTTCACTTTTGTTTGATTGATCTATTTATTTAAAAACCAATTAGGGTTGGGATAAAAATTTTATCTCTTCTCAGCTCGCCATGACGCTAAAAAATAATAAAATCAAACTAAAACTTAGAACTCGCACTTCGTGCTCAAACAGCTAAGTTTTGCACGTTCGATTTTACAATTTTTATTAACGCTATGGCTCAATGTTCAGATCTAAAACATTTATTCCACCCAAATTTTGATGAGCAATATTCTACTCGCGAACATTTGTGAATAGCGTAAAGAAAACAAGATTATACATCGTAAAAAAATTGTGTGTTTGAGCGAAGCGAGTTCGCAATTTTTAGATGAATAATGTTGTTTTTAGCGTCATTCACAGCGGAGAGCGATAGGATGTTGCTCATCAAAATGGGTTACACAAAAAAGCCGGCCCGACGAATCGGAACGGCTTTTAAAAGTAGTTATAGGAAGCAGCTATTGCTCCATTAAGTTTTTTAGCTTTTTTGACAGGAAGAATAATATGATGGAAGCAACGCCGGCCATACCAACAAAAAACATAAAAAATTCGTGCAGATTGGTGATTTGATAGCCAATAAAGGAAGTTATTTTTCCATTTTCAGGATACAATGCACTAAATACACCTGCTAATTTATTCGCGAAGGCATTCGCTGTAAACCATACTGCCATTAATAAAGAGCCAAACTTCAAGGGCGCTAATTTATTCACTAAGGACAAGCCAATGGGCGATAAACAAAGTTCCCCAAAAGTGTGTAGCATATACATACCTATTAACCATATCATACTTACTTTGATACCGGTACCCACGCCATTTACACCAGTGGCAATCCAAAAATAACCTAATGCCAATAACATTAAACCTGCTGCCATTTTATAAGGTGAAGCAGGTTCATACTTTCCTAGTTTCACCCATAACCAAGCAAACACAGGGGCAAAACTGACTACGAAAATAGAGTTCAATGATTGAAAGAAACTGGAAGGAACAGTAAAGAAACCTAAATCACGATTGGTTTGCTCTTCTGCAAAAAAAGTTAAACTAGCACCTGCTTGTTCAAATGCACTCCAAAAGAAAATAACAAAAAAGGAAACCACAAAAATGACCGACACTTTTTGTTTTTCGATACCACTTAAAGTTTTATCTGAAAAAACAATAAACGCAATTAAACTAATACAGCCCAACAACAAGTAAAATAAATAACTCACTACTTTAACATCTATATATACAAGGGTAATAGTCACCAATGATAACAAAAATAAAAAACCCACCATCACTGGAATTTTTTGAAACCATTTTGGTGCATCAGCTGGCGCTTCGCCAAGCGCATTGCCCTCTGGATCTTTTAAATATTTTTTTTGAAATAATAATTGGGTAATAACACTAATTAACATGGCTACACCGCCTGCAAAAAACGCCCATTTAAAATCAGCCGGATTTCCAGTATCTCCAAAAAAACCACAAACAAATGGACCCAATGCGCCACCGGTATTAATCCCCATATAAAATATAGTATAAGCGGAATCTATTCTTTTATCTCCTTTCGGATACAATTGACCTACCAAACTTGAGATATTTGGTTTAAAAAAACCATTACCTGCAATCATACAACCCAAGCCTGAGTAAAACAAGATGGCTGATAAATCTGCATTTTGATAAAAAGTACCGCAACCAAAAAGTATAAATTCTCCAATAGCCATCACCAAGCCGCCTGCAATGATGGAACGGTTATTCCCCCAATATCTATCAGCGATATACCCCCCTAACAATGGCGTTAGATAAACCAAGCCCGTATAGCTACCATACACTTGGGAGGCAAATACTTTGTCAAAAAGCAATGCCTTGGTTAAAAACAAAACCAAAATAGCACGCATGCCATAGTAGTTAAATCGTTCCCACATTTCAGTAGCGAACAATACGTACAAGCCTTTTGGATGTTTAAGCGAAGCTGTTGACATAAGCAGTTTTTTATTTAATTGCCTCAAATTAATAAAATACCTTCAATAAATTTTACTTTCGTGGTGCAATCAAACGAATTATGAATATATTATTAATAGGCGCAGGTGGAAGAGAGCATGCTTTGGCTTGGAAAATCGCAAATAGTCACCAATGTGACCAACTATTCATCGCCCCCGGAAACCCAGGTACTGCCTTATTTGGCACCAATTTGCCTATTAAAGTGGATGATTTTGATGCATTAAAAACAGCAGCACTCTCCAATAATATTGAAATGATTATCGTGGGTCCAGAAGACCCCTTGGTGAAAGGGATTTATGATTTTTTTGCAGATGATGCTGCCACCCAACATATTAATGTCATTGGGCCAAGTGCAAAAGCGGCTAAATTGGAAGGAAGCAAAGCTTTTAGTAAGCACTTCATGCAAAGGCACCAAATTCCTACAGCAGGTTATGCTGAATTCACAGTTGAAAACTACGAGCAAGGTAAGGAATACATTGCCAAGCATACTTTACCAATTGTGCTAAAAGCAGATGGATTGGCTGCTGGAAAGGGCGTCATTATTGCGTTTACACACAAAGAAGCCATGGATAGCTTTGAGGAAATGATCCTCAACAAACAATTTGGGGATGCCAGCTCAAAAGTAGTGATTGAAGAATTTTTAACTGGAATTGAAGTGAGTGTTTTTGCACTAACGGATGGGATAAATTACAAAATTATAGGGCATGCTAAAGACTACAAACGAATAGGTGAAGGGGATACAGGACTTAATACAGGCGGAATGGGTTGCGTAACCCCAGTCCCATTTATGGATGATACCTTCATGCAAAAAGTGGAGGATCGAATTGTAAAACCCACCATTCATGGAATTCATCAAGAAGGTATGACCTATAAGGGTTTCGTTTTCTTTGGTCTGATGAATCAAGGAGGTGAGCCCTATGTTATAGAATATAATTGCCGATTAGGGGACCCTGAAACGGAAGTAATTCTACCCCGATTACAAACCGATTTAGTGAGCTTATTAGCAGCTGCGGACAATGGTACTTTAGAAGATGTCAATATTGAATATCATAATGCGAGTTTTGCAACCGTTATGGCAGTAAGTGGGGGTTATCCTGGTGCTTACAAAAATAATTTTGTCATTACGGGTATTGAACAAGCAAAATTGTTACCCGATATCCATGTATTTCAAGCTGGCACTAGCTTTCACGAAAATGCGGTAGTGACAAGTGGTGGTCGCGTTTTAACAGTTACTGCAAAAGGAATAAACTTACAAGACGCTGTTTCAAAAGCAAAAATTGGTTTGTCAAAGATTCATTTTGACGGCATGTATTTCAGGAAAGATATTGGGTATGAATTTCCATAAATTTTTACATGGAAATTCTTTTTTGATTCATTTGTAAAAAGCTTTGTATTTCGGTAATTTTAGTTGAATTTTGCTACATTCACATAGTATTATTCAAATAACGATTTACAATGGGCATATTTAACTTTTTTACTCAGGAAATAGCAATGGACTTAGGTACTGCTAACACCCTTATCATTCACAATGATGAAGTTGTCGTGAATGAACCATCAATTATTGCTTTGAACCGAAATAATATGAAGGAAGTTTTGGGCGTAGGTAAAAAAGCATTACTGATGCATGAAAAAACGCATGAAAGTATAAAAACAATTCGTCCATTAAAAGATGGCGTAATTGCCGACTTCAACGCTGCTGAATTAATGATTCGCGAGTTGATGAAAATGATTTATCCAAAGAAGCCTTTGTTTCCTCCAAGTTGGAGAATGGTTATTTGTATTCCATCTTCCATTACCGAGGTTGAAAAAAGAGCGGTGCGTGATAGTGCAGAACAAGCAGGTGCGAAGGAAGTTTATATGATTCACGAACCGATGGCTGCAGCTTTAGGAATTGGTATTGATGTGGAAGAACCTGTTGGAAATATGATTATTGATATTGGAGGTGGTACTACTGGGATTACAGTTATTGCATTAGCAGGAATAGTTTGTGATCAAAGTATTCGTATTGGAGGTGATGAATTTACTGCAGATATTATGGAAGCATTAAGAAGATACCATAGTTTATTAATTGGCGAGCGTACTGCAGAACAAATTAAAATTCATGTAGGTGCTGCATTAAAAGATTTAGATAATCCGCCAGATGATATGCCTGTAAATGGACGTGATTTAGTAACAGGTATTCCAAAGCAAATTATGGTAAGCTACCAAGAAGTTGCGGAAGCTTTAGATAAAAGTATTTTCAAAATAGAAGAAGCAATTTTGAAGGCATTGGAAACAACACCTCCTGAATTAGCTGCAGATATTTATCGTCGCGGTTTGTATTTAACTGGCGGTGGTGCATTATTACGTGGTTTGGATAAACGTTTGAGTTCAAAAATTAAATTACCTGTACACATTGCGGAAGATCCACTTAAAAGTGTGGTGCGTGGAACAGGTATTGCTTTGAAGAACTACCAACGATTCCCCTTCATCATGAGATAAAAGATTTATTTAATCAACTTTTATAAAGGCGATCACCATTGAAGAATATCATTGGGTTCATAAGACAAAACTTTACTTTCTTTATTTTTTTGATACTACAAATTGTGTCATTAGTGACCTTGTCGTCCTATAGCAAATCACACCAAACATTTTTTGGTGGCATGACCAATCAATTGATCGGCGACATCAATACCAGATATAATAATTGGTCCTATTTTTTCAGCTTAAAAAAAACGAACGCATTATTGACTGCTGAAAATGTAGCGCTTCGTAATCAATTAGCGCAAAACTTTGTCCCATTAGATACAACAAAAAAATTGGGCACGCTGATCTTGCGTAAGGATAGTCTTGAAAAAACAAGAAAGTTTTATTACTACCCAGCAAAAGTGGTAGGCAATACATTTACACTTCAAAAAAATTATATTACTATTGAACGTGGCGCATTGCAAGGTGTAAAAAAAGATATGGCTGCCATTAGCCCCGACGGAAGTATTGTGGGTATTGTGATTGAAGTGAATGATAATTACAGCAAGATTATGAGTTTGCTTCATCGCAACAGCAAGGTGAGTGCTATGTTAAAACGGGATAAGGTGGCAGGCACGGTTGAATGGGATGGAAGTAACCCAGATATTTTAATTTTAAAAAATATTTCAAAAAGTGCAGCGCCTAAAATAGGAGATTCTGTTTTAACCAGCCCCTATTCAGCAAGCTTCCCTGCACAATTAATGCTTGGAAGGGTTACGAAAGTGGTGGTTGATCCAGCAAGTAATTTTTTGACCCTTGAATTAAAATCTGCTACTAACTTTTACAATTTAGAATTTATATACCTGGTTGAAAATAAAAGAATGAATGAGCAATTAAATTTGGAAACAAATAAAATGCCCAATGAATAGTTTTGTAAAAAATAGTATCCGTTTTATATTATTTCTACTCATTCAAGTAGTGGTCCTAAAGGAAATACCCCCAATTCATCAATTCATCACACCCTACTTATATTTTTTATTTATTTTATGGTTACCCTTTGGCATAAGTAGGTTGTCCATTACCTTTTTAGGTTTTTTGATTGGATTTGTTTTGGATTTGTTTTCAAACACGCCGGGCTTACATGCTGCAGC
>JAURIP010000037.1 GCA_030832695.1 Sediminibacterium sp.
AAACGGCCGCATTAATCAATCAAAAAATGGTTGAATTTAAAAATGCCTATGCCGGTAAGGATCAGCAGGACTATATTTCCATGGTTTTATTATGGTTTACCACCGAGCAACAAAAAACGGGGTCCAACCTATATGAGATTGAAACTGCCCAAAAACAGATTGACACCCTCACTCATTGGGTAGATAAAGCGCTATCTGCTTCATAAATTACGCCCCATCGACTCCATTCTTTCCATTATTTGATTATCTTCGTAGCGGAACCTTTGACGCATTATAGAAAATCGAAATACGTCATCTTGTAATTTTTGTGTGAACGAAGCTTGCTATAGGTGATTATCAATGATTTATGTATAATATAGGATTAATGTTTTTAACTCATTAACAAAGAAAAAGGGGAGTATGAATTATTTTAAAAAAACAAGATTTAAACAATGGACCAAACAATATTATTTGTCATCATTGGAGTTGCTTCCTTATCGGGAGGGTTACTCATCGGCAAACTAGTTTTTGCCCGCAATACAAAAAAGCAAGTTGAAGAAGCAGAAGCGCAAGCAGCCAACATTTTAAAGGAAACCGCACTTAGGGCTGAAACCATCAGAAAGGAAAAGCAACTGGAAGCTAAGGAGCATTTTGTGCAACTTAAGTCAGACTACGATCGCGATTTATTAGAAAAAAATAAAAAGATCGGAGAAGCTGAAAACAGAATTAAGCAAAAAGAAATCAGCACCAACCAAAAGGAAGCTGCATTGGATAAGCAAGTAAAAGACAATGACGCGATCAAAGAAAAATTAAATCGTGAGATTGAAGTAGTGAATGTAAAGCGCTCTGAATTAGAGAAGCACCAGGAAGAGCATATTCGCAGATTGGAAAAAATTGCCAACTTAAGTGCAGATGATGCAAGACAACAATTAATTGAAAGCTTGAAAAACGAGGCACAAACACAGGCCCTTGTTTTACAACAAGAAATTATTGAAGAAGCAAAACAAAAAGCAAACAAAGAAGCGCGTAAAATAATTATTCAATCTATCCAACGTACAGCTGCCGAAGTGGCTATCGAAAATACAGTGACTGTATTTAATTTGGAATCAGATGAAATGAAAGGTCAAATCATTGGTAGAGAAGGTCGTAATATTCGTGCCATCGAAGCAGCGACGGGTGTGGACTTAATTGTAGATGATACACCGGAAGCGATTTTATTATCTTCCTTTGATCCATTGCGTCGTGAAATTGCGCGCTTAAGTTTACAAAGATTAGTTACCGATGGTCGTATACATCCAGCACGTATTGAGGAAGTGGTTGAAAAAACACGTCGTCAGTTAGAGGATCAAATTGCAGAAATTGGTGAAAGAACTGTGATTGAATTAGGTATTCATGGCTTGCATAAAGAGTTGATCAGAATTATTGGTAAAATGAGGTTCAGATCCTCTTATGGCCAAAACTTATTGATGCACTCTCGTGAAACAGCTAATTTATGTGGCATTATGGCTGCCGAATTAGGGTTGAATCCGAAATTGGCGAAGAGAGCTGGATTATTACACGATATAGGAAAGGTTCCTGACGAAGAAACAGAATTAAGCCATGCCTTATTAGGGGCTAAATTGGCTGAAAAATATGGTGAAAACCCAGCGGTAGTGAATGCGATCGGTGCCCACCATGATGAAATGGAGATGCAATATGTGATTTCCCCAATTATCCAGGCTTGTGATGCGATTAGCGGTGCAAGACCAGGGGCGAGAAGAGAAATCATGCAACAGTATATACAGAGAATCAAGGACTTAGAGAACTTAGCCATGAACTACCAAGGGGTAGAGAAAGCATACGCTATTCAGGCGGGTCGTGAGTTAAGGGTGATTGTGGAAGCTGAAAAAGTGACCGATCAGTCCTCTGACCAATTGAGCTTTGAGATTGCCCAAAAAATTCAAACTGAAATGACTTATCCTGGTCAGATCAAGGTGACGGTCATTCGTGAAAAGAGGGCAGTGAACATTGCCAGGTAGTAGAATATTAATTTAAGATCAAATAATTTGGATAATAAGGTGGGTTCTCCTACCTTTGCCGTCCGCAAAAACAATGTATTATGAGCGAAGCAGTAAAATTTGTACACGAGCAATTAACAGCAAAAAAAGAATATCCAGCCTTCAAAGCTGGTGATAATATTACCGTAAACTACAAAATTGTAGAGGGTGGTAAGGAGCGTATCCAAAGTTTCCGTGGGGATGTCATTAAGACCCAAGGAACTGGCGCTACTGCATCATTTACAGTACGTAAAATTTCTGATGGCGTAGGTGTTGAGCGTTTATTCCCAATCCTATCACCCAACATTGATTCTATCTTATTGAACAAGTCTGGTAAAGTACGTCGTGCTAAATTGTACTATTTAAGAGAAAGAAGCGGTAAGAGCGCTCGTATTAAGGAAAAAAGATTCTAAATGCGTTTACCATCTTAAAGGTAAAGCAATAGCTAATAAATTGAACCGTTCCGATTTTCGGGGCGGTTTTTTTATGATTTATACTGATTTTTATTATCGGGAAACCTTAAAAATAGTGTGCTTTCTATTTTATAATTACCTTACCTTTAATATTCTAAATTTAACATTATGGGCAACTTAGGATTTCAAGAATTATTAATTATTGGTGTGGTTATTTTAGTGATGTTTGGCGGAAGAAAAATCCCTGAATTTATGCGTGGATTAGGAAAGGGTATCCGTGAATTCAACGATGCTAAAAACAATGTAAAAAAAGAAATCGAAGAAGGTATCAAAGAAAAAGATGAGAAAGCTTCTTAGTTTTTTGGCATACCAGGGATGGCCAATCTAATTTTTATCAATTAACATTTTAGCCTTTGTTTCGTTTTACTACAATCAAAGACTACCATACTGCTTTACAAGCAGGAAGCATGTCGTGCGAACAAGCAGTGGATTATTACTTGGATCAAATTGCGCGCCATGAAAATCTCAATGCCTTTTTAGAGGTATTTACGCAGGAAGCAAAACAGCGCGCCATTGAATTAGATCATTTGCGTATACAAAATAAATCCACGGGAGCATCATTAGGTAAATTACATGGGGTAGTAGTCGGTATTAAAGATGTGCTATGTTATCAAGGGCACAAAGTAAGTGCCGCCTCAAAAATACTAGAAAATTATACGGCAGTTTATTCTGCTTCTGCCATCGAAAAATTACTTTCCGAAGGAGTCATTATTATTGGTCGTCAAAACTGTGATGAATTTGCGATGGGAAGTAGTAATGAAAATTCAGCGTACGGTTCTGTAAAAAATGGATTGGATCCTACTAAAGTTCCAGGCGGGTCTTCCGGCGGATCTGCAGTAGCCGTTCAATCAGAAATGTGTATGGTGAGTTTAGGATCAGATACTGGTGGTTCAGTGCGGCAGCCTGCAGATTTTTGCGGGGTGATTGGACTCAAGCCAAGTTATGGTCGTATTTCAAGGTATGGATTAATTGCCTATGCATCTTCCTTTGATCAAATAGGTATTTTTTCAAAATCAGTCAATGATGCTGCATTAGTGCTTGAAGTAATCGCAGGGCAGGATGAATTTGACAGTACCGTATCTTCAAAAGCGGTACCCCAATATGCAAATGAATTAAATAAAGCGACCCCTAAAAAAGTGGCTTACTTTAAAGAAACTCTTTCACATCCGGGTTTGGATCATGAAATTAAAAATCAAACAATTGCTTACTTGGATCAATTAAAAGCAGCTGGTTATAGCGTAGAAGCAATTGACTTCCCTTTGCTTAATTATTTGGTGCCGACGTATTATGTATTAACGACCGCCGAAGCTTCTAGTAATTTATCGCGATTTGATGGCATAAAATTTGGACATAGAACAAGTCAACCGATGGCTGACTTAACTGACTTATATAAATTAAGTCGAACGGAAGGGTTTGGTGCGGAAGTACAAAGGCGTATATTATTAGGGACCTTTGTTTTGAGTGCGGGTTATTTTGATGCCTATTTTACCAAAGCACAACAAGTGCGACAACAGTTAGTGGATTTAACCAATGAATTGTTCAAGAAATATGACCTACTCGTTTGTCCCACAGTGCCAACCACTGCATTTAACTTAGGCACAAATAATCACACAGCCACTGAAATGTTTTTAGCGGATATTTATACCGTGTATGCAAACTTGGTAGGGATACCTGCTATTTCATTGCCGCTTTTTAAACACTCCAATGGAATGCCTTTTGGCTTGCAGGTCATGAGTGCAGCTTTTAATGAAGCGGGGTTATTACAATTTTCAGAAGCTGTCATGGAAACTAAAATTGCATAGCATTTGTCAATCATGAAACCTAAGAGCATCTTTTATATTATTGCGCTATTATCATTGATTCAATTACAGGTCAATGGGGCAGGGTATCATCATAACGATACGGTTAAGCCTGTCAATGTAGCTGTTCAAAAAAAACTGGAGGATACCACCATCCAATTCAGGGTAGGTTTTACAAGTTTGTTTTCGGTAAGTGCAGTGGATGTTAAAAAAGGGCCTTTGGAATATACATTAAATGAAAAAGCCATCAGTTTTATTCAAACCTATATGGATAAGCAAGGAGCGGGATTGCGGAAAATGAAAACATGGGCCAAACCTTACTTTAATTTATATGATGTCATATTGGAAAGCAAAGGGATACCGACGCAACTAAAATATTTAAGTGTGATTGAAAGTCATTTGAGCTCGGACGTGACTTCGTCCGCAGGTGCAGTTGGTCCATGGCAAATTATGCCAGCGGAAGCGACCCGATTAGGATTAAAATTAACGCCCAATGATGATCGCACCGATTATGAAAAAAGTACGCAAGCAGCTGCCACCATTTTAAAGGAGCTGTTTGATGAGTTTGGAGATTGGTTATTGGTGGTTGCAGCTTATAATGGTGGTGCAGGCCGATTAAGACAGACGATTAAGAAAATGAAAACAAATGATTTTTGGGCCTTACAGTATCAACTGCCATTGGAAACCAGGGATCATGTAAAAAAATTCATTGCAACTATTTATGTTTTTGAATCAGATCAAACCAATTTGGTTAGCTATTTAAATAAACCCACCTTAATTAAAAAAAAGGAGGCCGTTAATGATAATTTAGCCAGACTGGAAATAAAAGGAAGGTATAGTGCTCAAATCATAGCGCAGTTTGTGTCATTTCCGCTTGAAAAGCTAATGAACTTGAATCCGCAAATTGAAAAAGTATTGTCTACTGGAAAATCTTTTGAATTAATCCTACCAAAGGATAAGCTTGAAATATTTGAGGCCAATAAAAATGAAATTTTACAGGCCTCCATACAATCTTTATATAAAATAAGGGACTAAGTGTCGATTTAATTAATAGTCGTCTAACTCATCTTTGTCATCGAATAGATCATCGTCATCATCTAAGCTTTTTAAATCATCATCTAAAGAGAAATCATCATCGTCGTCTTCTTTTTTTGATTTTCCTTTTGCTTTCGTTGATTTTTTTGGCATATCAAATTCTTCGAAGTCAGGATCCCAGCTATCGTCTTCGGCTTTTTCCCAATCATCATTTACTGCTTCTTCCTCCTCCAAATCATCCTCCTCGTCAGCTACCTTTTTTTTGGATATAGGTTTAAGAATAGCCGCTTTATTTTGCGTAGGCTTTACTTCTTTACTTTTCTTTTCTTTTGCGATTTTCACTGCCATAAGTCTTTCAAAATTACAATGTAAATTTTCAAACTAAATTTTTATTTACCAAAAAAACAGCGTGTTTTTTTTAGAATTTTTGAAACTTTCTAAAATGAGTATTGTTGCAACAACTAATAGTTTATAAATGTACTATTTGGTCTCTGCCAGGTCCATTAGAAACATATTTAACGGGTACCCCAAGGTAACTATTAATAAATTCTATATATGATTTCATAGTTGCAGGTAATTCCTTTTCATTTTTCATTTTTGTAGAATCGGTGTTCCACCCAGCCATTTTTTTCCAAATAGGGGTCACGGGTGTACCTACAATTTGAAATGGCACATAGTCAATTTGTTTTCCTTCCATTTCATAAGCAACACCTAGTTCTAATTCTGCAAAAGAATCTAGTATATCCGCCTTAGTCATTATAATTTGTGTTACACCATTGATCATGCAGGCAAATTTTAAGGCAACCAGGTCAATCCAACCACAGCGACGTGGTCTTCCGGTGGTAGCGCCAAATTCACTTCCAATCTTACGAAGTTCTTCGCCTTTCGCATCATGTAATTCGGTAGGGAATGGACCGCCACCCACCCTAGTACAATAGGCTTTAGAAATACCAAAAACCTCCCCAATTAATTTTGGAGAAATACCTAATCCAGTACAAACGCCTGCTGAAATAGTATTGGATGAAGTGACAAATGGGAAAGTACCAAAATCAATATCCAACATAGATCCTTGTGCACCTTCGGCCAATACTTTTTTCCCCTTGGAAATTTGATCATTAATAAAGTATTCGCAGTTGATGATATTTAATGTTTTTAAAAACTCAAGGGCTTCAAAAAATTCGGTTTCCATTTCACTGATATCCTCGTTGAAATTGTAACTATCTAGTATTTTTTGATGCTTCATGCGTAGGGCAATATATTTACTAATAAAATTTTTACTTAGTAAATCTCCTACTCTTATTGCATTACGGCCTGTTTTATCCATATAAGCGGGGCCAATGCCTTTCAACGTTGAGCCTATTTTACCATCCCCCTTTGACAATTCAGATGCTTTGTCAAGTGCGCGGTGTGAAGGAATGATGATATTAGTTCGCTCTGATATAAAAAGATTTTTTTTAACATCCACGCCCATTGCTTTAACGGCGTCACATTCTTTTTTTAATGTAACTGGATCTAGCACCACGCCATTGCCAATGATGTTTATTTTATCCTGATGAAAAATGCCAGAAGGAATTTGGTGTAAAACCATTTTAGTGCCATTCACATATAAAGTATGCCCCGCATTTGGGCCTCCTTGAAATCTTGCGACCACATCATAATTCGGTGCAAAATAATCAACAATTTTACCTTTTCCTTCGTCACCCCATTGAAGTCCTAAAATTACATCTACCATGGATTAATATTTGAGAACACAAAAATAAGTGTTGACAAGTTGATTACCTATTTAAACTATTATTAATTGAACTAACTTTTACACAGTTTCGGTGTCAAATCTGTTAACTTGTTGTATTCCACTCACCGATTTAATTTTTTCCACCAGTACTTCGAGTTCGTCTTTATCGTGGACATATACTTTGATGGTGCCTTCGAATAAGCCGTCCTTGGATTCGATGGTAATGGCGGCAATGTTAATTTTAAGCTCTCCGCTGATAATGGTGGTAATATTATTCACCACCCCCACATCATCCATACCCACAATACTAAGTCCTGTAAGGAAGGAAATTTCTTTATTTTTTGCCCATTTGGTTTTTACTACCCGATGGCCATAATTTGCCAATAGCTGGGTGGCGTTGGGGCAACTGGTTCTATGAATAATTAGTCCTTTTCCTGTGCTCACAAATCCAAACACATCATCCCCAGGAATAGGGTTGCAGCATTTCCCCAAACTGTATTTTATTTGATCGCTGGATTCGCCAAATATGATCAGTTCTGATTCCTTTTTTGGAACAAACTTACTCGTATTTGTTTCTTGACCAGGCTCGGGAGCAACATGAATAGGCTTCGGCGCCTCAATTTTGTCACCTAATACCAAGAATAATTTTAATTCCTTTAAGTCAATTTGTTTTTTTGAAATTTTAAAATGCAAATCAAGTTGACTCGGCTGTTTATAGTAATTGACTAATTGGTCAATATTATAAGGGCTGTAAGGTGCGCCAATACTTTCTAATTTTCGTTGTAAAGTATATTTACCTTCCTCTGCAATTGTTTTTTTGTCTTCCCGCAGTGCATCTTTAATACTATTTTTAGCCTTTGCGGTCACCACATTATTCAGCCAGTCTTCATTGGGCTTTTGCTTATTGCTCGTGATGATTTCAATTTGATCCCCGCTGCGTAATTTATGGCTAATGGGCACTAATTTATGGTTCACTTTAGCCCCAATACATTTAGATCCAATAGCAGTATGTATATAAAATGCAAAATCTAAGGCCGAGCTGTTAATGGGCAACATTTTTACTTCCCCTTTGGGTGTATACACATAAATTTCCTCTGCTAAAAAAGAAGTTTTAAAATCTTGTAAAAAATCAATGCCTTCTTCTTGTTGGTTGCTAAGCGCTTCTCTAATTTGAACAAACCATTTATCAAATCGATCTTCATTTTGAGAGCCTTCCTTATATTTAAAGTGTGCAGCTAATCCTTTCTCTGCAATTTCATTCATTCTTTTGGTTCTGATTTGCACCTCGACCCATTTTCCTTGAGGCCCCATTACAGTGGTATGTAAGGCTTCGTATCCATTACTTTTAGGATTACTTAACCAATCTCGTAATCTTTCTGGGGAGGGCAGATACTCGTCGGTAATTAAGGAATACACTTTCCAACAAGCTTCTTTTTCTTTATCCAACGGCACATCTATAATAATGCGAATCGCAAATAAATCATACACTTCTTCAAAACTGACCCCTTTCTTTTTTATTTTATTCCAAATGGAGTGAATGCTTTTGGGGCGACCATGCATTTCGAATTCAAGATCCTCTTGTATTAATTTTTCATTTAATGGGCGGATAAATTCGTTGATGTATTTGGTTCTTTCTCTCTTGGTTTCCGCTAATTTTTTTGCAATCTCTTTGTAGGTATCTGGCTCCATGTATTTCATGGATAAATCTTCCAACTCTGTTTTTAAATTATACAAACCCATGCGGTGGGCCAATGGCGCATATACCCATATTGTTTCAGAAGCAATTTTTAATTGCTTTTCCTGCTTCATCGAATCTAGGGTACGCATATTATGTAAGCGGTCCGCCAGTTTTATTAATATCACCCTAGGATCATCGGTTAAGGTCAATAAAATCTTTTTGAAATTTTCGGCTTGCTGGCTACTATTGGCATCCATGACGCCCGAAATTTTTGTTAACCCGTCAACTATTTTTGCGATTTCATTTCCGAATTCATTCTTTACATCATCTAAAGTTAAATCAGTGTCCTCAATCGTGTCGTGTAATAATGCGCAAATGGTGCTCCGAACACCCAATCCAATCTCTTCCACACAAATCATAGCAACTGCAATAGGGTGTAAAATATAAGGCTCCCCACTTTTACGGCGCATGGTTTTATGCGCGTGGGTGGCCATTTCAAAAGCAGTACGTAATAATTCTTTATCCCCTTTTTTTAATTTTTCTCGAATGGCTCTGAGCAATGCTCGATACTGACGAACAATTTCTTTATTTTCTTGTTCTTCATTTAAATCGTAATTGGATGCGATTTTGGCTTCGTTATGTATTTCGGATAAATCCATCTTATTACGAAAATACGACAATCAAACAGGATTTTTACATACAACACATAGATAGTGTAACTTTGTAGCTCATGACGATGAAACAGCCCAAATCATTTTTTAATTATCCCCTTTTAAAAAGGGTATTTTCATTTGTGCAACCTTATCGATACCTATTTATAGGTAACCTCCTATTGGCTATTGTTCTTGCTTTTTTTACCCCGATTCGACCTTATTTAATTCAGCTCACGGTGAATACGGCTATTGGTAAGCCGACCATTTTGCCTGAATGGGTGCGCTTTTTCTTACCCCAAAACGCATTCGATTCGGCGATACAATTAATCATCGGCATCACCCTTTTTCAGGTGGCATTTATTCTAGTAGAAACCATTTTTCGTTTCTTCTTTACTTTTGGAATGGCCTGGTTGGGCCAGCAAGTGATTCGTGATTTGCGTAATAAAGTTTACGATAAAGTGATGCATTGGGAAATGAGGCAATTTGATAAAACGCCTATTGGAACATTAACCACGCGTACCATTAATGATATTGAAAGTATCAATGATATTTTTTCGGATGGTTTAATTCCAATTCTTGCTGATTTTTTAACCATCATAGTCACATTGGCAACAATGTTTTTTATTAATTGGCAGTTGACATTAATATGTTTAATTCCATTTCCAATCATGTTAATTGCTACTTACTTTTTTAAAGAAAGTGTCAATAAAAGTTTTATACAGGTTCGCAATGCAGTTGCCGCATTAAACGCGTTTGTGCAGGAACATATTTCAGGAATGGCGGTGGTGCAAGCTTTTGCAGCAGAGGAAAAAGAAATGACTAAGTTTGAAAAAATAAATGAAGGACATAAGTCTGCAAACATCAAAGCAATATTTGCATACTCTGTTTTTTTTCCTGTAGTGGAAGTGGTACTGGCCTTAAGTATCGGTTTAATTGTATGGTGGGTTGCAGACCAAAGTTTAGATGCAGGAATGTTGGTTGCTTTTATTTTATTTCTAAATCAAATTTTTAGGCCCTTGCGCATGATTGCAGATAAATTTAATGTTCTGCAAATGGGGATGGTGGCTGCTGAAAGGGTTTTTAAAGTTTTGGACAATACAGATATTACATTAAACGAAGGGCAACTT
>JAURIP010000323.1 GCA_030832695.1 Sediminibacterium sp.
CAGTGTCCCTAATTCAATAACATTTGATAATACAACCCTATTTAGGAGCGGGCCCTCAAATGTTTTTGACAACTGCTTTATTCCTATATTATTATATATTTCAATAGTATATATTAGAGACTTGTTCCCCTCTCTTAACTGGCTAATCTCAAAGCTAAATCGCGTGCTAGATCCTACTGGATTGGGGTAATTTGTCAAATTTTTAACCGACAAAACCCGACTATTGGGTACCATTACATTTATTGTATCCTTATTAGAGTTCCCGATTAAATCCCAGGCTTTTATAATTAATTGATGCGGCCCTTCACTTAATGTGGGTAATGCAAATTTTATTTTACCACTTTGATAGGTGTTTACGTCGGCTGTATAATAATTATTTAAAATAAAGGGGCTTTGCGTTTCCCCATCAATGACCAAACTTAAATCATGGCCCAAGGAGTTTCCCGAAGTTTGAATGCCAGAACTATCTTTTAAGCTGATCAATAAATTAGCATTTGCATTGATCCAGGTGTTTTGTTTGTATTGATTTAAGGTGTCATTTATGTATACTTTTTCAAAAATGGGGCCTGTGGTGTCCGTTGAAATATTCTCCGAAAAAGCATTTACAAACAAACTATCATATATGCCAATAGCATCTGTAGTTCCAGCGCTATGAGTCGCGTACAATTGCATTCTTAAAGCCCCTTGATTGATGGCCACCTCCTTGGGCAAAATAAAATCAACACTAAATAACCCTTTGTTGACAATCGCATTTCCTTTAAATAAAATATTGTCTTGCGTAGTAACATTTACGGGTATACTTGATGAAATATTAGCTAATGTTTTTTGCTTTTTGGGAATATCAAATAAAGTAAACTCCATCAATCCATCAAAATTAGTAAGTAGGTTTCCAGTGGCCTTAATTGTCCCAGCTACCTGATATTTTCCACCCGCTTTTAAGGTATCTCTTCCTTTAAATATTTTTTGATTGATTCGCTCAATACTAACCCCATAGCTTGGCTTAGCCAATTGCAATGCAGGATCGCCCATTAAATTAAATTTAAAGGCATTGGTATAATCACTGCCTTTTTTCCAATAATTTGATTTTGCATTTTGCAAAGCGGCACCAATACTTTTATAATTACCACTTTTATCAGGAACTAATAATTGCTGCACAAATTCATCATTAATTTCCTTATTATTAAATGCAAAAACCAACCTACTTGCGGCCACTAAGCCTATGATTCCTTTTTGATTTTTTACCAATGCATCAAAACCTATGGGTGAAATTTGCGGTTGATCAAATGGCGCAAAATCACAACTAGCTGTAACCATCAAGGGAAGTTTGCCAGCATTATCCCATTGCATAATTTCATTTTGGGTAATCACCGCCTCCTCTGCTAACCGTGTATAATTTCCATGCCCTGTATAATTCAAAATTAAAGTTCCATTATTCACCATTTGCTTAATCAGATTATTCGCAAGTGGATAGGTATTACCTGCAGAAGAATTAATCGCAGGAAATAAATCCAAGTATATTTTTTTCTGATTCCATGTAGGTTGTTTTAATTTCAAGCCTGTTGAAATTTCTTCAGCATGTTCCAAATGCAAATTATAATCGCCATCATCTGCCACCCAGGTTAATTGATTACGCCAAGCACCTAAATTTTTTCCAGTTTGGTATTGTATTAATTTTTTAATAGTCGCATCAGCCTCTACCGCATTTTTTACTGGCAACCTACCCACCGACAAAGCCAATGATTGAATTCCTTGTGGTGCAATAATGTCATCCCCCTCTTTTAAAATTGCAAAAAAATCATCGGTAGCATAACTTGATAAAACAGAATTAGAAATCAAACTTTCATAACTAGGCACTTGTGTTTGGATGTCGATTTTTTTATAATCAAAATTTCCAATGCCTAATAACAATAAATACTTTGGTGTTGTTGTATTGTTTTTCTTTGCCTTGTCGTAAATATATTTGACATAGTTTCTAATGCCAATAGGGCTTGGCTGGCCTCCTGAAAACTCATTAAATACACGCCCAGTAGTGGTTACAAAGGTAGCTAAGCCATGATGCATGGCATGAAATTTCGCTAAACTATCTGCCGCTTTTAAATAGTTAGCTGCTGTAATAATGATATAGTCCGCCGCAGGAGTATTTAACAAACTCGGATAATCGATATTTAATACCTCCACCAAACTAGGTGTTTCATATCCTAATTTCGTGACGCTAAAAAACTCACGCAAGGAGTCTGCGGTTTGATTAAAAGTGGCGACCCCATTTTGGAAATTACTACTCATCTCCACAGGATTTTCGGGCTGGGTTACTTCCCATATTTTGGTGGATGCATCGGCATCTTTTATTTGATACTGAATTATTTTTCCAGTCCCCACCAAACTGGTGTTTCGAAATCCTAGTGACTTTGCCCCGCCATAAAAACCAATTTTTCTTTTTGCCTGTAGTGTGACATAATTGATCCAACCCGTACTA
>JAURIP010000107.1 GCA_030832695.1 Sediminibacterium sp.
ATTATTGTGTTTAATACTAATTTGTCCACCGTTGTCATAATCGTCAATATATTCTGTAAAACTTTTTATTTTATTTTGACTTAAGGTGACACTGTAGGAGGTGGAATATTTTTTACTTAAACTATATTGTGCCTGTAATTCAATTCCTGCTCTATAACTACTGGGTACATTTGTTCTTGTGTATGCGCCCACATCATTTATTTTACCGGTTAACACGAGTTGGTCCTTATAATGCATGTAATACATGTTGGCATTGAGTAGAAATTTTGATTTTTTAAGTTCAAGTCCTGTTTCCCAATCAATTAATTTTTCGCTTTTGGGCTGTTGTATTTTATTTGCTTCAAAATCCTCTCTATTCGGTTCTTTATTGGCAAATGCAATACTAGTAAAGTAAGTCATGCTTTTATTGCGAACACGAAACCCCATTTTTGGGTTAAAAAATGCAAATTTTCTGTCAATAAATAAAAGAGGATTGTCTTTAAATCCGTTCATTTTGTGTTGTACGTTTCTGAATTGTAAATCAATAAAACTAGTCATATTCTTCAGCCAATATCGCTCCCATTTTACATAACTATTGTTCTCTGATTTTTTTGCATCAACATCGTAATATTTAAAATTTGCGGGTGCTAAGTTTTGTGTGAGATAAGGTAGTGTCCCAAAATGAAGTCCATCATAAACCGTCCAGCTACCACCGGCAGTAAACTCATTAACACTATCTTTATAAGAAATGGCAGCAATCTGACCATAAAATTGATTGTCAAGCCATCTTCTTCTAACAATATCAGTAGGTACCCAAATTTTACCATTTGTTTCAATATTGTAATCTGCTAAATCAACGTCAGATTTATATTCTTCATAATATCCTTTGCCTAATGTTGTAAATAATGCTGTGTTCCATTGAAGTTTTTTATTAATTTCTTTATTGTAAAACACTTGATAATGGGTTTGATTATAATTATCAACTTGGTCCTCATAAGGGTTGTCCAATTTTTCTGTTCCAGCTGGATTGTAGGTGCGATTTGTTGATAATAATTCTTCAGGAACTCCATACCATGCTTGATATGTTTTTTCTTTACCAGAAAATATATTAAATCGAAGCGATGATTTTTCTCCCCAATAAGTAGTACTTACAAAATAGGATTTTAAATCACTACTAGCTCTGTCAATATATCCATCACTAACAATTTTACTTAATCTTGCATCTAGGGTCCAATGGTTATTTAGTAAACCCGTTCCAAATAGTAATGTATTTTTTAATGTATTAAAGGAGCCTCCGCTATTTTGAAAAGAAATATAGTTGTTGGGGTTATATTCATTTGTTGATAAGTTAACTGTACCGCCAAAAGCGCCAGCGCCATTGCTTGATGTACCAACACCTCTTTGTATTTGAATGCTATTGACACTTGAACTAAAGTCAGGTAAGTTTACAAAAAATGTCCCCATACTCTCTGGGTCATTATAGGGGATACCATTTAAAGTAAAATTAATTCTTGTCGCATCTGTTCCTCTAATTCTAATACCAGTATAACCAACCCCATTACCGGCATCTGCATGCACTACCACCGATGGTGTGTTTTGCAATATAAATGGTAAATCCTGTCCCGTATTTAACAAGGCAATCTGATTTTTTGATATATTACTTTTTGCAAATGGACCTTGTTCGTTTGCTCTAATTGATTTTACTTCGAGCGGTGGCAGGTTACGTATACTATCCGTATACTTTTTTAAGCTATCCGATGTGGACAGTTTTTGAAATACTTGCTTTGGTTGCTGCGCCATAAGTGTGGCGAGCATAAAAAATGACACAATTGTTCCCAGTAACTTAGTCATGACTAAAGTTTAATTTTTTACAAAATTGATAATGGGAACAGGAATAATAGCTATGAGAAGTGCGCGTGTTGCGTTGACCTTCCCTTCGCAGGCATTACCCTGTTCAGGTTCAACGGGTTTTTTCTCAGCTTTTTACAGCACCCCGAGGACGGGGCAAAAATAATATGAATTAATCATACCAGCAAGTGTAACTTTATAATAGTTATTTCGTTTTAAGGAATATATAAACAAACATATTATGAAAAAGCTAGTAGTTGCCTTGTTGGTTTTATCTAGTTGCAATATAAATGCGCAACAAAAAACAGCTATTGTATATGACGACAATGCGCAAGTGCGTAAAGTGGCTAATTTTAATGCAATTAGCGTTTCAAGTGCGATTGATTTGTATTTAACACAATCCACTACTAATAAAGTTGCAGTGAGCGCAAGTAGTGATGAAATCCGAGATCAAATTATTACTGAAATAGAAGGGGGTGTTTTGATTATTCGTTTAGGTGCAAATGGATCCTGGTTTAATTGGAAAAAATGGGGGAACTATAAAACCAAGGCTTATGTAAGTATCAAAGATATTGATGCAATAACAGCTTCGGGTGCTAGCGATGTGCACTTGGTGAATATAATAGAATCGCCGAAAATTAGAATTAAGTTAACTGGTGCTTCAGATTTGAAAGGGGATATTAGTGCTGGAACAATCATATATGATATATCTGGCGCCTCTGATTGTAAAAGTTCGGTGGCCGCGAATACAATTGCTATTACAGGGGACGGCGCTTCCAAGATAGAATTAGCCGGCAGGGTGGATGATTTATCAGTAGTAATTTCTGGGGCAAGTGATGCAAAACTTTTCAACTTAAATGCAAAAGGAGCCATTCTAAAAGCTTCAGGCGCAAGTAGTATCCAAGCAACAGTTACTGAATTATTAAAAGCGAATTCCAGTGGGGCAAGTAGTATTGATTACAAAGGTAATCCGAATGTAAAAGGATCTAATACCTCAGGCGCATCAAGCATTAGGCATAAAAATTAATTGCGCTTTAAACGCGTTTAAAATAAAAAAGGAAATCTTTACAGATTTCCTTTTTTTAATTCACTTACTGCAAAATCAGTAGCTCTTGCAGTTAATGCCATATAAGTTAATGATGGATTTTGACATGCAGATGAAGCCATTGCAGAACCATCTGTAATGAAAACATTTTTAGCATCATGCATTTGATTCCATTTATTTAATACAGAAGTTTTTGCATCCTTACCCATACGAGCTGTACCCATTTCGTGAATACAAAATCCTGGTGCAGGCATATTGTCGTAAGTAGTAATATTTTTTATACCAGCTGCTTCTAACATTTCTGCTGCGCTATTTTTCATATCAACACGCATCTTCATTTCATTGTCCTTGAATTCACAATCAATATCAAGTGTAGGTAATCCCCATTTATCTTTCTTGTCTTTGTTTAAGCTTACTTTATTTTCATAGTAAGGTAAATGCTCACCCCATGAACCCCAACCCATTGACCAATTGCCTGGTTCAGTAATACTTTCTTTTAATTCAACACCAATACCATCTGCATCGCCACGTTTGCGAGAAGCACCTCCTTGATAACCAAATCCTCGAACATAACCTGCAGATGAACCGCCATCTAAGTTTCTAAAACGAGGAACATATATTCCATTTGGACGACGACCATAAGTATATTTATCTAGGAAGCCATCAAAGTCACCATTCGCGCCAACACCGTAATGATGATCCATTAAATTATGCCCTACTTGTTGGCTACTATTTCCAAATCCGGATGGGAATACTTCTGAAACCGAGTTTAATAAAATATTTGAAGTGCCTAAGGTAGATGCGTTTAAGAAAATTATTTTAGCATAATATTCTTCTGTTTGATTGGTGTTCGCATCTAAAATACGAACTCCTTTTGCACGTCCTGTTTCCTTATCGTATAAAATTTCGGTAGTGATGGCATCGGGTCTTAAAGTTAAATTACCAGTTGCAAAAGCTGCAGGAAGGGTTGCTGAATTGGAACTAAAATAACCACCAAATGGACAACCTTGGTGACATTTATTTCTAAATTGACAAGGGCCACGTGTTCCAATTTTGGCAGTATGATTCGCGGATCTTCCAATAATCATTGGACGGCCCATTTTTGTTTTTAAATTATTCGCAACCATTTGTTCAACGCAGTTCATTTCCATGGCCGGTTGAAATTCCCCATCAGGTAAATTAGGGATACCATCTCGATTACCACTGATGCCTGCAAATTTTTCAACATAACTATACCAAGGTGCAAGATCATTATAGCGAATCGGCCAGTCGGTGCCATAGCCATCTTTTGCATTTGCTTCAAAATCCAAATCACTTAATCGATAACTTTGACGACCCCACATGAGTGAACGACCACCTACATGATTGCCTCTAATCCAATCAAATGGTTTTACAGGATTGTATGGATTTTCAAGATCGTTTACAAAGAATTTTTTAGATACCTCATCGTATGCATAGCATTTACTTTGGATAGGAGAGTTGGTTTTGTCTTCCTCGGTTTTAGCATTGCGGTGTTGCAATTCCCAAGGATTTTTTTCTGTCCCTTCGTAATCTTTTATGTGTTCAACATTGCGACCTCTTTCTAGTAAGATTGTCTTAAGTCCCTTTTCAGTAAGTTCCTTAGCTGCCCAGCCTCCAGATATACCAGAACCTACTACGATGGCGTCAAAAATGTTGGAATTAGTCATTTGTTAAAGTTTTTAGATCAAGCATGTATTGGTATACAAAATACTAAAAAATCTTTAATTGCTAGTTTTCTATCCAAATCTTTACCAAACAAAATATATACAGCTATTTGCAGGGCTAGAAACCCTAGCAATAGCAAAAATAATTGAAATTAAACTGAGCAAAGGGGTGAAGAAAATAAAAGATGAACCTGTGGATATGGATTATGAGGTATCACTATGGAATTAGGATATGTCCTTTTTACAACAAATTTATTGGGTCTAAATTTCTTTAAGCGCTTTAAATTTCGTAAATTAGCATAGTGAAGAACAAGAAACAAATAGGACTGGATTTTGTAATTGATAGATTAACTAATTCTATTGAGAACACGGTTACGGGGGATAGTTTCCAAACTGAAGTTTCTTTGTTTACTATTGAAGACAGTAAGTTATGCGTTAAGAAGAATGGTTGGAATTTTGACTGGAAGATTGAATTAAAGGACAATAAAAAAGAAGTTTATAAATTAACAATATTGAATAATACATCTGTAATTCAAGGATTAGTAAGTTTGTCATACGAGCAAGACCATCTTTTTATGCACTTATTAGAAAATGCCCCTTTTAATATTGGTAAAAACAAGATGTATGAGGGTGTGATGGGTAATTTAGTTGCTTTCGTATGTAAATTGTCTTTTCAAAGAGGATATAATGGGTATATATCATTTACAGCCAAGACAAAATTAATTAGTCATTATGAAAAAACTATAGGTGCTTATCATCTAGGAAATAGCAGAATGATTTTAGGTGATGAACGAGCACAATTTTTAGTAAATAAATATTTTAAATCAAAATAATATGGGACATATAAAAGAGCCAAAAGGGGTTGATTTTATCATTCAAAGTGAGCCCCTTACAGAATCTGATAGAAAAGCAATAAGTGAGTATATCTTAAAAAACAAGAATAAAAATGCCAAAGGTATTTTAACCAAAAAGAAAGT
Organism: Sediminibacterium sp.; assembly: GCA_030832695.1. Next base: position 5,535 of record JAURIP010000107.1, read on the forward strand.
TGTTAGTTCAAAGAAACAATTAGTGCATTCTTGATTTCAAATGTTCAAATAGATGAACTTCACTGGAATCGCCAGATAACTTAAGGCGATCAAATTTAATTACCTCCTCAGGTACTACCTGAAATAAAGAAATCTCCGGTAGTTTCGGAGATATTCTGCACCTTTTCTGTTTTCGGTAAAAGTAAAATTCATTTTCAA
>JAURIP010000018.1 GCA_030832695.1 Sediminibacterium sp.
ACATGCCCTCAAATGGATCCACTAAGTTGCCAAAATTCGCATCACTGATATCAATAGCCAAAGCATTGATTGTAAAATCTCTTCTATTTTGATCGTCTTCAATAGTACCCACGGTTACACTTGGCTTACGACTATCCCTTGAATAACTTTCCTTGCGGGCACCTACAAATTCAACTTCCACATCGGAAAATTTAATATGCGCGGTACCAAAAGTTTTAAAAAGTGCAACAGGCGGCTTTGGATTAAAATGCTTGGCTACTTCAGTTGCTAATTGCATGCCATCGCCCAAACAAACAATATCAATGTCCTTGGTGGGCCGATCTAAAATTTTATCCCGCACAAAACCACCCACCGCAAATGCTTGCGTATTTAGGGATGCTGCTGCCTTAGCAACCACCTTGAAAAGGGCTATTTCTTTATCTGTAAAATGGATCGCCATGGATGCAAAAGTACTAATGTTGTTCCACTTGTAACAATGGGGCTATTAATTGGTCCATTTTAATTGTTTTGGCGCAATCGAAGTGTTTTAAGGGACATTGCTTTTTACCATGTATACCACAAGGACGGCAAGTGAGTGCCTCATTCGTTTGAACAACGAATGAATGATCAGATAAAGGCCCAAAGCCAAAATTGGGTAAGGTAGAACAATATACTGCTACCACTGGCGCATTCACCGCTGAAGCAAAATGCATGGGTGCGGAATCGTTCACATAATTGAGTACGGCTTTTTTTTGTAAAGCTGCGGAAGCTAAAAAACTTAATCGGCCTGCTAAATTCACCACCGACCTGCGATTTATTTTTTGCAAAATTTGGTCACACAATAATTTATCACCTGGCCCACCAATTAAATAGATAGATCCCTTAAACGGAACTTCATTAATCAAGTCCACCCATTTTTCTAATGAAAATTGTTTTGTAAACCAAACCGATGCGGGCGCAATACACAAATAAGGTAATTGCTGATAACTACTTACTGCTAATTCATCAGAGGAAGTAGGATATAATTTAGGCATGGCCACTTTCGTCATAAATAAGGAACTTAATAACTGATGATTCCGATCAATTTCATGTTGCCCTTTTTCCGAAAACTGATGCACCACCGCATGTGTAAATAAAAAGGAAAATGGATTTTTATCAAAGCCTATTTTAATTTTTGCTTTTGAAAATGCGGTCCATGCCCCAGTGGCTGCGAATCTTTGCGCGTTCAACACCACATCGTATTGAATGGATCTAATTTTAAAAAGCAGCCCCACCCAGTTTTGGTATTTGTTATTTTTTTTATCCCAAACAAGCACTTGATTCAAAAAAGGATGCGCTTGAAATAAGGATTCATTGCCTTTTCTAACCAACATATCAATCATTACTTCCGGAAATTGTTGATGCAAGTTTTCTATCAACGATGTTGCCAATACAACATCACCAATAAAAGCAGTTTGAATCACCAATATTTTTTTCATGAAGTGAATTTAATATAATAAAACGAATACGAACATAAAGCTATGCACGAATAATAACTAGATTACCTTGGGCATCCCACTTCACAATGGCGGAAGGTTGTTTAATTTCATCGTCATCTTGTTTGTATTTTACAACATAATCTACCCCTTCGATAATTTCAAGCGAAATATCATTAAAACACATTGGTGTCGGATAACCTGATATATTAGCGGATGTACTTACAATGGGTTTCCCAAATTCTTTAATTAAAGTTTTACAAAAAGGGTCCTTGCAAATACGAATCGCAACAGAACCATCTTCCCCTATTAAATTGGAAGCTACATTTTTTGCCTTTGGATAAATCACGGTCGTTGGTTTATGTATGCCTTTTATGTAATCAAAAATTTGAAATGATTGATCTTCCACATAATTCAATAATTCAGTTTCATCTTCCAATAAAACAATCATGGCCTTGCTTTCAATTCGATTTTTTAAAGTGAAAATTTTACTAACCGATGCTTCGTTCGTGGCATCACAACCAATTCCCCAAACCGTATCTGTGGGATATAATAGTATACCCCCATTTTCAAGTATGGTCAAGCAAGCTTTAATATCTGCATGGTTTTGAAACATGCTGCAATTTAAACAATACCAATAATAAAAAGTTATTCTTTAATGTGTAAAACAAACTTATTAAAATAGTGAGCTAGCGTGTATTTTTGTTAAAATTTGAAAATCATGGAAATTAGAGACACGATTAATGAGGTTTGGAATGACCGCAGTTTATTGAAACAGGAAGCGTATAGTAATGCTATAAAATTAGTGATTGAGGAAGTGGATAAAGGGCGTTTAAGAGTCGCTGAGCCACAAGGAGATACCTGGGTAGTGAATGAATGGGTAAAGCAAGCTATTCTTATGTATTTTGCGATACAACCTATGCAAACTTGGGAATTAGCGCCATTCGAGTTCCATGATAAAATGTTACTTAAATCTAATTACTCAGCATTAGGGGTAAGGGCTGTGCCACATGCAGTAGCAAGATATGGTGCCTATTTGGCTAAAAATGTAGTTTTAATGCCAAGTTATGTGAATATTGGCGCCTTTGTAGATGAAGGCACCATGGTGGATACTTGGGCAACTGTAGGAAGTTGTGCTCAAATTGGTAAAGGTGTGCACTTAAGTGGTGGCGTGGGTATTGGAGGAGTTTTAGAACCTTTACAAGCGAGTCCTGTCATTATTGAAGATGGCTGTTTTATAGGGAGTAGATGTATCGTAGTAGAAGGGGTACATTTAGAAAAAGAAGTGGTTTTGGGGGCTAATGTGGTTTTAACCCAGAGCACTAAAATAATCGATGTAAGTGGTGCAAACCCAATTGAATATAAGGGCCGCGTTCCAGCGCGTAGTGTGGTAATACCAGGATCCTATCGTAAAACATTCCCAGCGGGTGATTACCAAGTGAGCTGTGCATTAATTATTGGGCAGAGAAAGCCAAGTACCGATTTAAAAACAAGCTTGAATGACGCCTTGCGTGATTTTAATGTAGCTGTTTAATGGTAGGTGTTTATTTAAAAAATTTGGGGCGACCAGAACGAATCCCGACCACCCCGATTATCCTTCCCCCAAAGGATAAAAAACTTTAATATTAAATATTTTATTAATTTATTAATTATATTTATTTATTATAATTCAAATATGAATGAATAATTTAAATTATTAATAATATTAATTAAACTAAGTAGTGAAATTTTATTTTATTAAATAATATAATATTAAACAATTAATTACACATTAATAATTTATATAATTTAAAAAAATAGAATAGAAATTAACTATTTATCGTAGTTTTTATTATTTTCAGTCAATGAAACCTACCATTCTACTACCTCTTTTCTTATTACTTTATGGTGTAAATGTTGCCTTTAGTCAAAATCAAAAAACTAAAAGCACCATAAATGAGACAGAATCCTCATTATTAAACATCATTTCTAAGGATACCATCAACCCAATTCAAATTAAATTAGATGGGGAAGTTTTCAAATTTGGCCTCAGTCCTTTAAGTAACTCAACCATCTCCTTATTAAAAAATAAAAAAGATATATATATCCAACCCCTTGGAACCGGCAAGTTATACCAAGTTAAAAAGGAACAAGAAGGCAATTATCACTTAGAAAGAATCGATTCCACCTATTTTAATGGCGCCAACTTTAACGCAATTAACTTTTTCATGAACGATACCTTATTCCAATATGGAGGTGACGGCTATTGGCATATCAGAGGATATATTACTTATTTCAGTCATAAAACGCACGAGTGGGAATTATACAATGCCAACAGATTGGTCATTGCTTTTGAAGATGCAAACAACAATCTAGTCTACAATATAGATAGAAATAAAAGAAACCTTTTTATCTCAAATTCATTTTCACAAATTGATTTCCCTGCCTCTTTAAATGTAGAAAGCATTGATAGTGTTTACCAATTTAATATACAAAGTCGTATATGGACAACGCTTGGTAAAACTAACCCGCTATTAAAAGAAATCATTGAAAATAAAGGTGCCCTCCATTACCAAATGAACGAATATAGTATTATTCAAAATAAACTCGAATTGATTTGGGCTGACTTTGAAAATAATACTTTTGGAAAATTTAAGGGACGCGCTAATAGTGAATTTAAAGAAAACTGGTTAAGCATTTATTCAAATAATACCAAATACAACAGCTTACAATTTTTTTTAGGAAACACATTTTATTTACTCAAAATTGATGAAGAAAATAAATTAACCTATTCCTCATTTATAATTTCAAAGGAGTCTTTTAATTTAATTAATCAACAGCCCATCTATATTCCTACAAATAAATTTGTACAACTATTATCACATCCTATTAATGACATCAGCTTATATATCATTTTAGGATTAATTACAATTGCCATCGCCATCTATTGGTTAAAAAAACGAAATACAAAAAATGTATTGCATAAAGAAGTATCGCATATTTTAAACAATCATTTTTTTGAATCTTTAACAGTGATTGAGAAAGAATTAATTGAAGTGCTATACGAAAATCATTTAAAGGGTTCATTGATTTCAACCAAACTGATTAATAAAATAATTGGGGTACAAAATAAGGATACCATGACCCAAAATAAAAACAGAAGTGACTACTTCTTAAAAATAAATCAAAAATTCAAATTTGCGACCCACAAAGAATTACCCTTAATTATAAAAACAAGGGATGAATTAGATAAGCGTCAATTTAATTACGGATTGCAAGAAACTTATTTGAGCGAATTGGCTATTTTAATAAAGAAATAATGCAGTTATAGGATAGGATGCCTGAATTTAATATTGCATTTAATGATGACTATACCACCATTAAACTACAACCTCGACGATCACTGGCATCCACCCTCCCTAACACCTGAAAACTTCCGTCTTCATTAATTTCACCCAAATCCTGCGTTGCAATAAATGAGCAACTATATATATTGGCTAGGTCAATAATATGTAACACCCCCCTTCCAACACTTTTTAACAAACTTGGGTCATCCTCATCACTCACCAATACCTTCATCCATGGAGGGCAGGTAAATACGCCATCGCCATGCGAATACGCCTGACTTAATAATTCAGTCATCCCATACTCTGAATTGATTTTTTGCACACCTAATTGTGTTGCTAATAAATGATGTAGTTCCGTTTTTGTCAGTTCTTGTTTTCGCCCTTTCATCCCACCTGTTTCAATGATTATTGTATTATTTAGTTGCTGCGGAAAAGCAGCGCTAAAATCAATTAATGCAAAACTGACACCCATCAACCAAATTTTTTGATTTTGAAGCTCTAATTTTTTTAACAGCTTATCTAATGAAGCAAAGTCATCCAAATAAAAACCGCTATCAGGATGATTGGATTGCTCAATGAGCTCGTTCACCATATAAACCAAGGAAGAATGTTTACGTTCTAAATAAGAAGGCAGTAAACCAATCACACAGTAATCAGTAGGCGCGCCGTAAAATAATTGAAAGCATTGTAAAAAACTTTGTTCATAAATAGCCGTATTACTTACCCAATGTTTGCTCACCACATCCTGTGTAGTACCGCTACTTTCAAATAAAGTGTTGGGCTGATCTCCTACAAAAACGTCATGAGTCTTAAAAAAGGAAATAGGCAGAAATGGAATTTTGTTCATCTCTTCCGGCATCTCTTCGTCTTTCACCATTAAAGTCACCCATTCCTTATATACTGGATTATGCTGTAACTGCCATTGAAACACCTTTCTACATGCAGGTATAAACTGCTCATTGGTTAAGCTCCATAAACTTTCAATAGCAATAGGTGGTTGTAACAAAATGACTAATTTGGTCATAGCAAAAATAGAATAATAAAGCCACAAAATGACGCCTAGTAGCTAATGAAAGGATATCGTAATTAGTAGTATATTGCAAGGGTAAAATTTAAATATTTTTTATGGCAAAAGCGACATCAAAAAAGGGCAATACCCCAGCAAAAAAGGAATTAATTAATCCTACCTCCTATGCATTCTTAAAAACATATATCAATAACGCTTCCCCTGTTGGTTTTGAAACCAGTGGACAAAAGTTATGGTTGGACTATATTAAAAAATATGTTGACACTACATTTACAGATGCTTATGGTACGGCCGTTGGTGTCATTAATCCGGACGCCCCTTTTAAAGTGGTGATAGAAGCCCATGCCGATGAAATTAGCTGGTTTGTTAATTATATCAACGATCAAGGTTTGATCCATTTAAAAAGAAACGGTGGCGTGGATCACCAAATTGCTCCTTCCATGCGTGTTTGGATTCATGGAAAAAAAGGACCCGTTAAAGCAGTATTTGGATGGCCCGCTATTCATACCAGATTAAGTAACCCAGAGCAAAAGGAACCGCAACCAAAAGTGGATAATTTAACCTTGGATTGTGGTGCAAGATCAAAAAAAGAAGTTGAAGCCCTTGGTATACATATTGGATCGGTAGTGACTTATGAGGAAGGCTTTGACGAACTCGCCAATAACTTTATTATTGGTCGTGCATTTGATAATCGCGTTGGTGGTTTTATGATTGCTGAAGTTGCCCGTATATTAAAAGAAAATAAAAAGAAGCTTCCTTTTGGTTTATACATTGTAAACGCTGTCCAAGAAGAAATTGGCTTACGTGGTGCAGAAATGATAGCACGTCGGATTAAACCAAATATTGCCATCATTACCGATGTAACACACGATACGCATACACCTATGATTAATAAAGCCATTGAAGGAGATATTCAATGCGGTAAAGGACCTTCACTTGCCTACGCACCTGCCATTCACAATAAATTATTAGCAATTGTAGAAAATACTGCAAACGCAAAAAAAATCCCTGTACAATTTAGAACATTAAGCAGAAGCACGGGTACGGATACAGATAGTTTTGCTTATGCAAATGATGGTTGCCCATCTGTACTCATTTCCTTACCATTGAGATATATGCATACAACCGTTGAAATGATTCATAAGAAAGATATCGTGGATACGATACAATTAATGTATGAAACATTATTAACCTTGACGCCGAAGACAAACCTAAGCTACCTATAATGTCCATCAAACCCATTAAAATTGCTATCATTGATATGTATGATGATACCAGTAATTTGGGAATGACTTGTATTGTAGCTATCATAAATGCATGGAGTAAGAAAAAAGATATTGAAATGCAATATCAAATATTTCCACTCCGACATAAAGGGGAAATTCCCGATCACTCATTTGATATTTACCTATCCACTGGCGGTCCTGGATCCCCCATTGATTCAGTAGGTAGTCCTTGGGATAACCTATATGTAAAATGGTTACAGGATATGCTTTCGCAACAAAAACCTGTATTACTCATTTGTCATAGTTTTCAAATAGCTTGCCGACATTTTAATTTTGGGAATGTATGCTTACGAAAATCAACACAAATTGGCGTGCTTCCTGTGCACCCATTAGTAGCTGATCCAATTTTTGCAAATTTGAATGACCCATTCTATACTTTGGAAAGTAGACTTTATCAAATCATTGAACCGAACGATGAAAATATAAATAAATTAGGCGCTAAAATTATTGCACTTGAAAAGCACCGACCACATGTACCTTTAGAAAGGGCCATAATGGCAATAAAGTTTAGTGATACAATGTATGGGGTACAATTTCATCCAGAAGGAGAAAAAAACATTTTGCTTGAGTTTTTTAATGAAGAAAAAAATAAAAAAAATATCATTGATAAATTTGGAGCCGAAAAATGGGAGGTAATTATTAGCAAGTTAAACGATGATGAAAAATTACCAAAAACGCATGCGCATTTTATCCCTAATTTTTTGAACCTCGCTATTGGAAATTAATTAAACTGAAAGAATGATTCCCTCCTATAGAAAGCAGTTCAATGCTGCATTTAACGAAAATAAATACCAGCAATACCTGAATTACTTCAATCAGTTATATCCAAATACAGTTGATTTTAGAATAGCAGAAACACCCGTATTCATTTCTGAAAAATTTAAAACCCAATTACTTGAAGTGGGAGATTATGTATGTTCTCAAATAGGGACTACTGATTTTAGATCTGTCACAGAAAAATCCTTACAAAATACTAGCATCACACCTAATGAAAAAGGACTTCCTGAATGCATTGTAATGGATTTTGCTATTGCCAATAATGATAAAAACGAAATTGTTCCTGCATTAATTGAACTTCAAGGCTTCCCCTCCTTATTTGCCTTTGAAGTATTGCAGGACGAGGCTTTAAGAAATAGTTATACAATACCTGAAAATGTGACTCCCTATTTAAATGGCTATACGAAGGAAAAATACCTTCGACATTTATCCACTATAATAAAAGGGGAACAAGGGGAACATACTGTTTTACTTGAGCTATATCCTGAACAACAAAAAACAAGAATTGATTTTTATTGCACGCAACATTTTTTAGCTATACCTGTTGTTTGTGTTACTGAAATATTCAAAAAAGGAAACGCGCTGTATTACCAACGCGAAGGAATTGATATCAAAATTGATCGTATATATAATCGCATAGTTGCAGATGAATTAAAAAAGCAATCAGTCGAAATCAAAGAAAAAGCAGCAATTTTATATTCCGACCTAGATGTGAGCTGGGTTACCCACCCCAACCATTTTTTTAGAATAAGCAAATACCTACTCCCATTTTTACATCATACTTGTGTGCCTAAAACACAATTTGTAGACCAAATTAAAAGTATCCCTACTCATTTAGAAAAATATATACTAAAGCCCTTATTTTCTTTTGCTGGACAAGGTGTTATTATTGATGTTCAAGCGGCTGATTTCGCTTCCATTACCGATCCTGCAAATTGGATAATACAAGAAAAAGTAAATTACGCCCCCTGTATTGAAACACCAGATGGTTTTGCTAAAGCAGAAATAAGATTATTTTATTTTTGGGATAAGCCCACACAAAAATATATCGCCACCTTAAATTTATGCAGGTTAAGTAAAGGCAAAATGATTGGCGTTAATTATAACCAAACTGCCTCCTGGGTAGGTGGCACTATCGCTTATTTCGAAAATATATAATGTATTATCATTTTATTACGATCAAAAATAATTTCGGCTTGATAAAATCTTTACTTTGACTAAAATTAGAACCTACTATGCTAAATAAAATACAGTTTCAAACCAAACAAATAAAGAAATTTATTTTTACCATAATAATAATAGCTTGCAATTCAATGGTAAATGCACAAGATGCAAATGAAATACAAGTATATGCTTCAGCAACGACACCCAAGTACATGACCATCATTGAACTTCACTCAAATTATACTTTTAAAGGTCCCAAATCAAACGAAAAATACCACCCACTGTTAGAAACAATTGAAATAACTACAGGAGTAACTAAAGATTTTGAACTTGGCTTTTATATTTTCACTTACAATAACAATGGAAAGCTACAATATACCGGAAGCAATATTCGTCCAAGGATAAAAGCACCAGTGGAATGGAATTGGCCAATTGGTGTTAGTTTGTCATCTGAAATTGGATTCAGTCTTGATCCAATTTCAAGTCAATCCGATTGGGGTGCTGAAATTAGACCCATCTTTGATAAAACATTAGGAAGTCACTACCTATCATTCAACCCTAACCTTGGCTTATCTTTTACCAATAAGGAATATTTATTTGAACCTAATTTTAAATATGCATTTGCGGCAGTGCCAAAAGCTAGCTTTGGTTTTGAGTATTATGGAAATACAGGAAAAATATTCAACCCCTATAAATTACCGCTACAAGAACATATTATGTATTTAGTACTTGATTTGTTTATTCATCCTTTATTTGAATTTAATCTTGGCATTGGTGAAGGCTTAACTGAAAGCTCCAATGGACTCAATGTTAAATGTTTTATAGGAAAAAGAATAAACTGGAAGCATAAATAAATATAATACTACCTGTATCAAAATTTATAAGTATCCCTAATTGATAAAATTCCACCACACACCTACCCTAAACCACAAACTATTGGTGGGATAATTTTGTGCAGCAAAGTTATAAGAAGGACCTAATTTTTCATTGGTTGGAATAATGGTGTTCAAGTTTTCAAGTCGGATATACGCTTTCAATCTTTTGATCATGAAATGCAAAAAAGCATTGGCAACAGGCCTATTCGTTAATGTATAATTATTCTGCGTATAAAATTGCCCAGTAAAAGGCATATACCCATCTGCTTTATAAGCGGTGTGATAAACTAATTCAAGCCCAGTAGATAAATTTAAATTCTTATAAAAATTGCCCTCAAATGCCAAGCGTTGTCTGGTTAAAATTAAAGGTACATGAATAGGGCTTGATTGGTCTACCAATTGCACATTTAGCTGATTGTACCAGTTCCAATGCGTTGATAATTTTAGTTTTTTCTCGGCTTGAATACGCAAATAACTGATTGCTCCATTATATGAATTGGCCTGATAGCCATCAGAGAAATAATTGTAATTATTGATCAATTGGTAATTTACTTGCGCAAGCCATTCAGATTTATAATTGCCAATAACGCCCATTAGGTCAATGGTATTTTCCTTTTTTATACCCGCAAGTCCAATAATAGGAAACTGTGTACGACCTAGTAAATTAGCAGAGGGTGTTCGGTTGTAATTTTGGAAGGACAACTTCATGTAATTTCCTTTGGTATTCAAAATTCTAGATAAATAAACCTTGGCTTCGTAATCACCAGAATGAAAGCCATTGATGTATAACTTTCCAGAGGCCAACATATCCCATAACTGATTCCTTGTTTTATTTTTATACACTGCAAATGCATATAAATCATAATTATTCCATCCGGATTGATTAGGGAAAGTGGCAGTATAATTGATATAACCAGTAGCAAGTTGTAAAAATTGATTACTATTATTCTTTTGCGGATAGCTAATCAAACTAAATTCATCATTCAACACTTTCCAATTGTCTTGAAAAGTCACATCCTTGTCTACAGGAAGTGCATAATTGAAATAGTTTCGATACCCTGCCGAATCTGGATTTTGGTCGTTGAAATAATATTGGCTTGTTTTATATTTAATTTCATTTTGAAAACGCAACCTTGGATAAAACATATAAGTAGTAACCGTATCTTTTACAATGGAATCCTTTTGTCCTATATCATAAGTTTGCTTCAATAAGAATGAATTATCCTTGTAAGTAGTCCCCGTTGATATGGAAGTATTAAATGGATTTTTAAAGGTCATGCCGCTCACACCGAGTCTGGTATCTAATTCATATGGATTACCTAATGACAAGCTATCTAGTAATGCACTGTTAATCAACCCCCCATTATCAGAAGATGCCACTTTGTTGGTAATCATGGTCAAGAAAGATTCATAGCGTTTTCTTTTTGATTGAAAATGCGCGGTCATTCGCATATTATTCACATTGGCACTTTGATTTTTTACATTTCCAGGGGCATTACTGAATCGATAATCAAAGGCAAAATTTAATTGCTGTTTTTTATTTTGTGTGTGCTTTACTTCAATCAATTGTTCCCCCTTGCCTCCAATTAAATACCCTAATTCAGTAAAAGGCCTTGTGGTTTGATAAAAAGGAGTTTGTTCTAAAGTAAAATTATAAACATCATAAGCATGAAAGCCCAAGTCCAAACCTGCATTTTGAATAGTATTGGTTAAATACGATTTACTTGCGGCACCTAAATTTCCTAAATTATAATTGGTATAGGGTACTGGATAGTGTACAAAAAAATCATTGATGCTGGTATCCATTTTTTTGATGTCATTGCTATTATACAACTTATAATAAATGGTAATTGAATCTGCATTTTTATCTCTTAACTGAAGTGAATCATTTCCTTTTTTAGCGGCAGGCCTTCCTCCTGAAAATCCACCCATTCCGCCACTCCCTCCTCCACCCATCATTTGATTGGTGGTTTGTAATACCTTTTGCGCTTCTGATTGAAAATGAAAGCAACAAATTAGTAAACAAATAAAAAGAATACGCTGCTTAAATGACATGCGAAATATTGAATTAGGAAATTTGTTTTACTAAATCACTAATGATAAGTGTCAACTTTGGTTCAGCGGCATTGGCAGCTTCTAACACTTCGGCATGCGTAATTACATTATTATCGGCGCGAATACCTAAATCAGTCACGACGCTTATTGCAAAAACTTTCATACCACAATGTACTGCAGCAATATTTTCTTGCACGGTGCTCATTCCAACCACATCGCCACCCACCGCTTTAATTAATTTATATTCGGCCCTAGTTTCAAAAGTAGGACCAGTCACGCCAACATATACGCCCTCATGTACTTTAATTTGATGCTTTGCTGCAATTGCTTTTGCTTGATCAATAAAACTTTGCGCATAAGGCTCACTCATATCTGGAAATCTTGTACCTAAGTCTGATTCGTTTTTACCAATGAGTGGATTGATGGAGAATAAACTAATATGATCTTTTATAATCATCAAATCACCTACTTCATAGTCATTATTCACGCCACCTGCGGCATTGGATAGAATTAAATTTTCAACACCCAATAATTTTAAGACACGCACAGGATAAGCAACTTGTTCTGGCGAATAGCCTTCATAAAAATGAAAGCGCCCTTCCATTACCCAAACCTTAACCCCATTTAAAGAACCTAAAATTAATCGGCCTTTATGGCCTTCCACCGTACTCACCGGAAAATGAGGAATCTGCGTATATTGGATTTCAAAATCAACTTGAATTTGCGTTGCTAAATTTCCTAATCCGCTACCCAAGATAATCGCGGTTTGAGCGCTATCTTTAATCTTTGATTGAATAAAGGACGAGGTTTCATTTAATTGGGTCATTAATGGCGTCATATTTTCCTATTATATTAGGCACAAATATAACAAACACTCACTGATTATAACCCAATATTATGATTGCTTCAAGGCAGTGGAATCATGTTTTAACACCCAGTAAGCAATTATTGCACTTAATCCCATTAGCACAGCACCGAATAAAAAGGCGGCACCAGGAAAGTAGATATGATTTGGGTCGTTTTTAATGGAGAAATAGGAGGTTAATCCGAT
>JAURIP010000164.1 GCA_030832695.1 Sediminibacterium sp.
AAAAGATTATATCAAAGACAATATCAGATGTAATAGTATTTCACCAGGCCGTGTGCATACCCCTTTTGTGGATGGATTTTTGAAAAATAATTATCCTGGACAAGAAGCGGAGATGTTTGAAAAATTATCAAAGACACAGCCTATTGGTCGAATGGGGAAACCCATCGAAGTAGCACACCAAGTTTTATATTTATGTAGCGAGGAGGCAAGTTTTATCACAGGAAGTGACTTTAGTATTGATGGTGGATTTATCACTTTAAATAGTTAAGCCGCTATAAATAATTAACAGAAAAGGTTGGATGATATTTATTTTTTAATTTATGATCATACTAACACGATAGAAAAATAAAAAGAGACAACAATGAAACTAATTCGATTTGGAAAAAGTGAACAAGAAAAACCGGGCGTTCATATCAATGGAAAAAATTACGACGTCAGTGCCCATTTATATGATTATGACGAATCTTTTTTTAGAGAAAATGGATTAGAACAATTAGCAGCCATTGTAAAAGAAGGGAACCTGCCTGAAGTACCACTAGAGGCGCGTATTGGATCGCCCATCGCAAGGCCCTCCAAAATAGTTTGTATTGGATTAAACTATGCAAAACATGCAAAGGAAACCGGTGCGGCAATTCCTTCTGAGCCCATCTTATTTATGAAATCAACCACTTCCTTAACTGGGCCATTTGACAATATTATTATTCCTAAGAATTCTGAAAAAACAGATTGGGAAGTGGAGCTTGCTGTTGTGATTGGTAAAAAAGCAAGTTATGTAAGTGAAGCCGATGCGATGGATTATGTTGCTGGTTATGTATTGCATAATGATGTAAGTGAACGCGCATTTCAATTAGAGCGTGGTGGCACTTGGGACAAAGGAAAGGGTTGTGATAGCTTTGCACCACTTGGCCCATGGTTAGTAACGAAAGATGAAATACCTAATCCACATAATTTAAGATTGTGGTTATCCTTGAATGGAAAAATAATGCAGGATGGCAATACCGATGATTTAATTTTTAATGTCCCCACCCTCATTTCCTATTTAAGTCAATTTATGACCTTATTACCTGGAGATGTTATTAGTACAGGAACCCCTGCTGGCGTTGGATTAGGCTTCACACCCAATATTTATTTGAAGGAAGGTGATGTGGTTGAATTAGGTATTGATGGATTAGGCAAGAGTAAACAAAATGTTATCGCATACAAACCATAAATCATGAATTTACATTTGCAAGAAAAAATAATTATTGTATCCGGTGGTGCAAAAGGAATTGGCGAAGGAATCGCTACTTTATTGGCACAGGAGGGTGCGATACCTGTAATTATTGGGCGCGACGAAAACGATAATAATAAATTTGTCGCAAGCCTACAAGCAAATGGATATAAGGCAGGTCAAGTGGTAGCGGAATTGAGTGACCCGTTGCAATGTGAAAATGCAATTAAACAAATAGCGGCAACTTATGGACGCATTGATGGATTAGTCAATAATGCGGGCGTGAATGATACTATTAATTTAGAAAACGGGAATTACGAAGGTTTTATGTCGAGCTTACATAAAAATGTAGTGCATTATTATTTATTAGCACACCATGCACTCCCCTATTTAAAAATTACAAAGGGAAGTATTGTAAATATAAGTTCAAAAGTAGCCGACACAGGACAAGGGGAAACATCAGGCTATGCTGCTGCGAATGGTGCAAGGAATGCTTTAACCAGAGAATGGGCAGTGGAATTATTAAAATACGGCATTCGTGTAAATTCAGTGATAGTAGCTGAATGTTTTACACCACTTTATGATAAATGGATTAAATCTTTACCCAACCCGGAAGAAAAATTAGCACAGATACAATCTAAAATTCCTTTGGGAAACAGATTTACCACCACGAAAGAAATTGCCAATACAGTCGCCTTTTTACTTTCTAGTGCTTCCAGTCATACCACAGGACAACTGGTATATGTGGATGGTGGCTATACGCATTTAGACAGGACTTTATAATTCAAATAAAAAACTAAATTGTCAATTCTTCCTCCTTTAAATTAAATTGCAGATTCAATTTTAACCTTTATTTCTATGCAAAAGAAAGTGCTAGTAAGTGGCTGTTTCGATTTATTACATAGTGGGCATATCGCATTTTTAAAAAGCGCAGCTACATATGGTGATTTGTATGTTTGTATAGGTTCAGACAACACCATTCACAATCTTAAAGGCAGATATCCTGTGATTACCCAAGACGAGCGGAAGTATATGATTGAATCGCTTGCATGTGTGAAAGAATGTAAAATCAATAAAGGAAATGGATTACTTGACTTTTTAGATGAGTTAGCAGAAATTAAACCTAATATTTTTGTGGTGAACGAAGATGGGAATACACCCAACAAAGTTGATTTGTGCAAAACAAAAAATATTGAATTAATTGTATTGGATAGAGTACCGAGTGAAGGGCTACCCGCAAGATCAACAACAAGTTTAAGAACAAATTCCATCATACCATTTCGTATAGATTTAGCAGGCGGATGGTTGGATCAACCTTATGTAAATAAATTATATCCAGGCCCTGTGCTTACTGTATCCATTGAACCTACGATTGAATTTAATAACCGAAGTGGTATGGCGAGCAGTACCAGAAACAAAGCGATTGAATTATGGAAAGCACAATTACCTGAGGGGGATCCAACGCAATTGAGTAAGATTCTTTTTAGTTATGAAAATCCTCCAGGAACATTAAACGTTGCTGGTTCTCAGGATGCTTTAGGCATTGTGATGCCTTGTTTAAATTATTATCATTATAGTCAAGATAGTTATTGGCCTTCTGAAATAAAATCAATAGATGATGAATCTATATTAAGTTGGTTAGAGGAGCATCTTTATTTAATTCCACTTGATCCAAGAGGAAGTAATTATGATGTGTTGGCGAATACAAATATTACAGAAGCAGGTGCAAAAAATTTAGCAGATGCGGCTAATCAATGTTGGGATGCCATTCAAGTAAAAGATGTAACTGCTTTCGGTACTGCTTTTCTCGCCTCTTTTCATGCGCAAATTGCCATGTTCCCAAATATGGTTGATGAAACTATACAACCCATCATTAATAAATACGCCTCCAAAAGTTTTGGATACAAGTTATCAGGCGCTGGCGGGGGTGGTTATTTAATTTTGGTTGCCAATGAAGCCATTGAAAATGCAATACGCATCAAGATTCGACGCAAAAATTCGTTATAAGCCCTAATTTTAAAAAGCATCAAATTGCCCATTTTTGGTCAAAAAGACCCAAAAAATGCCCAAAATCAGTAAAATAGGTTGTACTTTTATATTAGTTGCATAACTAACTATATGTCAAACAACCAATTCAAACGCGGCGAACTTTACAGTGTCATTAATGGCATGGCAACCACCGCTGTTGCCCGACGTCTTCAAAAAAATTTCCGCAATGCAGGGTTAGAAATTACCATTGAACAATGGTCTGTATTATATCATTTATGGAAGGAAGATGGGCTTAGTCAACTTGAACTAGGCAACAGAACTTTTAGAGACAAAGCAAGTACCACTCGCCTTATTGATAATTTAGAAAAACAAGAACTAGTTACGCGTGTCGCTTCCAAAGATGATCGACGCATTAATTTGGTTTACTTAACTGATATAGCAAAACCATTACAACAAATTACCTACGAGCTTGCAAATAAAACAATGAATGAGTCATTGCAAAATATTTCAAAGGAAGAAATTGAAGTGGTAAAAAATGTTTTACAACGCGTGTATGATAATTTAACAAGCAAAGATTTAATATAAAAAATAGCGTTGATAAGAAATAATAGCATTATAATATATCGACGCATAGCAATAAAAAAGAGTAAAAGAAAAAATAACTTATAAATAAATTTTATGGAAACGATACAATCAGTCATCAAAGGTGGCGAATGGATCATCAAGGAAGTAAATGCAAAGGATATATTTATTCCTGAAGAATTTAATGAGGAACAACTCATGGTCCGCGATATGTGTAACCAATTCATTGACACCGAAGTATTACCCGTAGTAGAGCGTATTGATAAATTAGAATCAGGCTTAATGCCCTCCTTACTTGAAAAAGCAGGTGCACAAGGCTTATTAGGTATTACAATACCTGAAGCTTATGGAGGCTCAGGTAAAGATTTTGTTACTTCAGTGATTGTTGCTGAATATTTAGGGGGCGGTTATTCCTTTTCAGTCGCCAATGCAGCACATGCTGGTATTGGAACCTTACCTATTTTATATTTTGGTACAGAAGTGCAAAAACAAAAGTATGTTACAAAATTAGCCACAGGTGAATTTAAAGGATCCTATGGATTAACAGAACCCAATGCAGGATCAGATGCACTTAGTGCAAAAACAACAGCAATACTATCTGCCGATGGGAAACATTATATATTGAATGGCCAAAAATGTTGGATCACGAATGGTGGCTTTGCAGATATTTATACCGTGTTTGCAAAAATAGATGGAGAACAATTCACCGCATTTATTATTGAACGTGGTACCGAAGGTTTTACACAAGGACCAGAGGAGCATAAAATGGGCATTAAGGGATCATCAACCGTTCAATTGTATTTTCA